>CBDUMX010000324.1:0-1503 GCA_965368435.1 uncultured bacterium | reverse complement strand
TAGGATTTCAAAAGTTGATTGAGAGATATTGACTTTTCCAACTTCACCGGAAGATTCCATTCTGGCGGCAGTGTTTACCGTATCGCCCCAAATATCGTATTGGAATTTTTTAACACCTACAATTCCAGCTACTGCAGAACCTGTATGTATACATACTCGCATTTCAAAAGCTATTGACCCAGTTTTGTCGGATTCCTTTTTACGCTCTGTAATAAACTGTTGCATGTCGAGTGCAGCTTTAACAGTATGCATTACCGAACCGCTTTCTGGGACTGGCAAGCCACCTGCAGCCATGTAGGCATCTCCAATTGTTTTGATTTTTTCAATATTATACTTTTCCATGATCCGATCAAATGCCTCAAAGCAGGCATTGATTTCTGTTACTAGCTCTGTTGCAGAGAGTTTTTCAGAAGTTTGGGTGAACTCTTTGAAATCTGTGAAAAGTATGGTGACTTTATCGTGGTTTTTCGCATCTGCATGGCCTTTTTCTTTTAGTTCTTTTGCGATTTCTTCTGGAAGAATATTTAAGAGTAATTCATCGGATCTGTCTTTCTCACGCTCTATCAGTTTTCGCGATCTACGAACTACTTTTAATTGAGCGTATAGTCCGCCAGCAATTATTAAAATAATGATACCACTAACTAATGCTATATTTCTAATGTTGTTAGTTCGTTTAACCTCTTGCTGGTGTTCCAATTCTAGTTTAAGTCTTTCTTCTTCTTTTCGCAGACTATCGGAAGCTTTGGCATTATTAAAATTGATTTGTTGGATTTGCAGTTCTTTGTTGAATTCCAACTGCTGAAGCATGTCTGAGGTTTGGTCTGCCGACAGCTGATCGTTCAAAGTCATCAAGCGCTCCAGGTATGCCAAGGCGTAGCCTTCATTCTTTTTTCTTTTATGAGCAATATATAGGCATTCGCATGCGGAAAATTGCTGTTGGATAAGTTTTTGTCGCTCGCTTAGCAAATAACTTTTTTCACACCATTTGATAGATTCATCATAGCGCTTCTTAGCGATATAGGCGTTACCTATATTGGTCTGAGAAACGGCCATTCCGCGTTTGTCTCCACTTTCTTCTTGCAGACTTAAGCACTGCTTGAAATAGCTCAAGGCTTTGTCGTGATTATTCAATCGATCATACAGATTACCTAAATTGTTCAATGCGCTTGCTATTCCTCTAGGGTTATTTAATTCTTTTTCCAGCTCTAGACTTTTTTCGTAATAGTTCTGAGCCTCTTGAGTTTTGCCCATTTTACTAAAAGCCATTCCCAGATTGTTGTACGAAAGCGCAATTCCTGCTTTATTATTTAATTCTTGGTCTAGTGCTAGGCTTTTCTTGAAGTACTCTAAGGCTTCTTCGTTCTTATTTTGCACATTATAGATAGAGCCAATGTTTGAATAACTCACAGCCAAGCCTGATTTGTCGTTCAGTTCTAGTTTGATACTCAGACTTTTCTCGTAATTCGACAATGCTTTGGGGTAGTCGCCAAGTTCATCATATAC
>CBDUMX010000323.1:0-1539 GCA_965368435.1 uncultured bacterium | reverse complement strand
TGATGAGAAACTTAAATACTATAGCAGCTAGTAGGGCAGCAATAGTTCCAAGCACATACATGGCTAAAAGAATTAATGCTTGAAGATTGATTACCCCTAATATCATTTTGGAGGGAATGGCCATAGATATGAGTAGGGTATAAACGGGTAATCTGGCAGAACAACTCATTAATGGAGTAACCATTATAGTAATCAATCTATCCTTCCAATTCTCTATTGTTCTAGTACTCATAATAGCTGGAATTGCACATGCAGCTCCACTGAGTAGAGGGATAACTGATTTGCCACTTAAGCCCAGTCCCCTTAAGAGTTTGTCCATAATGAAACTCACCCTCGCCATATAGCCAGTGTCTTCCATCAAACCCATAAAGAAAAAGAGTATAGCAATCTGTGGTACAAAGACAATTACACCTGCCAAACCAGCAACTACACCATTGATGAGTAGTTTTTTAAACCAGCCATTTGGAAGGGCACTATTCATCCAATCAGATAAAACTTCAAAGCCGTATTCTATCCATTGCATGGGATATTCTGCCAGCATAAAAACGCTTTGAAATATCAAAAACAAAGTGGCGAAGAATATTAAAAATCCCCAAACCTTATGTGTTGCAATAGCATCGATTTTTGAAGAGATCAGTTCATTCTTATTTACCTGCCCTACTGATTTAGACAGTAATTTATCTATTAGCTGATATCTAGCTTCGTGAGAGTCGTTTTCTTCTTGCTTGAAAATATAGTGCGGAATAAACTGATCCTCAAATAGTGCCTCTTTGAGTTCATCCAGACCTTCACCAGTTCTAGCATTGACTTTATAAATCTGTATACCCAGTTCTTTTTCTAAACGCTCGGTATCTATAATTAGTCCCTTGAAATTTGCCACATCAACCATGTTTAATGCTAGGATGATGGGTATCTTTAATTCAGCTAGTTGACTAAAATAGTAAAGATTTCTTTTGAGGTTAGATGCATCGGCAACATAGAGGACAGCATCCGGCGGATTGTCGCTGTTGATGAGTTTAACAGCTTCCATCTCGTCTAGAGATTTTGGAAAGTAACTATATGTGCCAGGAGTATCTACTAAATGTATTTTCCCTTTTGAACTACTGAAATGTCCTTTCTTATTTTCTATAGTTGTTCCAGGAACATTGGTGATTTTTTGATTTAATCCAGTGAGCTGATTGAATAAAGAGGATTTACCAGAATTGGGATTACCCGCTAAGATGATATGTTTATTCTTAGGCATTTATTCTGGGATCTGCACTTTGATTAATTGAATTTCAACAGATTTTGCCTCCGCTTTTCGCATGCTCAAGGTATAGCCTTCAAGCTCAAAAGCAATGGGATCCCCAAAAGGCGCTTTCATCAGCGTTTTAATTAATGCACCAGGCACACAACCCATTTCCAATAAATGATCTTTAAAGGGAGAGTCTTGTACTTCAAGAATTTTAGCTAATTGCCCTATTTGCAAGTCTGCCAATTGCATCGGGCGCAAAGATGAACTTTTATTTGGAACGATTATTAATAAACTGTATGACTTTA
>CBDUMX010000322.1:0-1542 GCA_965368435.1 uncultured bacterium | reverse complement strand
CCAAATTACATCATTATTTATTGGGTTCCATAGGTCCTAGACCTATATGCTTTGCTAGTACAATCGATAAAGAGGGAAATAGAAACTTGAGCCCTTTTAGTTTTTTCAATGTTTTCAGTGCAAATCCACCAATTTTAGTCTTTTCGCCTGCACGCAGCGGAAGAACTAATACTACCAAGAACACTCATGATAATGTGAAAGAAGTAGCAGAAGTGGTGATTAATGTTGTCACCTACGATATGGTGCAGCAGATGAGTCTGACGAGTTCACCTTACCCCAAAGGAGTAGACGAATTTCTAAAAGGTGGTTTTACCCCTTTGGCGTCGGATTTTGTGAAGCCATTTAGAGTGAAGGAATCACCTATTCAACTTGAGTGTAAAGTTGTTGAAGTTAAGGAACTTGGGCAAAATGGCGGAGCTGGGAATCTAGTTATTTGCGAAGTTCTTTGCATGCATATTTCAGAGCATGTATTGAACGATCAGCAGCAAGTAGATCAAGAAAAAATTGATTTAGTTGCTAGAATGGGTGGCAATTGGTATTGCAGAGCAAATGGCGAGGCTTTATTTGAATTGAATAAACCATTAACTACAACTGCTATTGGTGTAGATCAGTTGCCAGAAAATATTAGACTCTCAGTGGATTTAAGTGGAAATGATTTGGGTAAACTTGGAAATATGCTCGAAATACCTTCCGTTCAAGATTCTGAAAAAGAGTTAGAAATGATAGATAAACAAGAAATAACTTTAATTAAAGCAAAGAAGTGTTTAGAAGATGGCGACACAGCTCTTGCCTATGCAATTTTAATGCAAATACTATAATATGAACATCCAGCTATTCTTTTTCAAAATCAGTATGATAGTATTCTATATCTTTAGAATAGCCATCTTAGTGGCTCCTATCGCCATTGTTGTTGTTTACTCCAAACAAGGCGGTTGGAAGTACGGCTTTACTTTCATCCAAAATAGTTTAGATGTGGGATTATATGTCTCATTTGCCATCGCCTTTCTCCTGGGTTTGTATCACGCTTTAAGTTTTGAATTGATAGGAAAGTCGCCCAATGAGAACTACTTAAAATCAGAACAAAAAGTAAGAGTTAGAGGTACTGCTGATCCAGAAGAAATCAAGCAATACATTGAGTCGAATTTGAGGTATCGCGATTTAGAAATAGAAGGTAAGCGATTGACATTCAAAAGTTTAGTATATTTTTCACTACCTGATACTGTGACACTTGAGTGGCAGGCTGATGGACTAATACACATCCACAGCAAACCATTTACCAAACTTTGGTTTATAGATTTTGGAAGAAATTTTAAAACAGTTAGAGGCCTTGCGCAGTTTATTAAATCTACGACATGAAAACTGTAATACTTTCGGGCTCGGCTAGAGCAGACAATAATACTTTAAGGGTTGCTAAAGCAATCAGTAATTTAATTCCAAACTCCTATATTGTTGATTATCACCAATATGACTTGCCAAATGCCAATGGTGGCTTGGACAATGATAACTTGAGTGTTTTCCAAAAGCAGCTTATAGAAGGAATTC
>CBDUMX010000321.1:0-1557 GCA_965368435.1 uncultured bacterium | reverse complement strand
TTCGTAATTGTTTACGGACTTTAAATCAAAATCCTTACCGAAGGTGGTTTTTTTTACTTGTGACAATAAGCGCATGAAAGTTTCATGCTGTACGTCTTCTGTATTGCTAATGAAGTACTCAATAGCATGTACTCTTTTCTTTAAGTACCATGACATAAAGGAGTTGACCAGGTTCAGCATCAGACTTAGCTAATTTAATTGATTTAAGCGTATAATAAAATCTTTTATCAAGCCGAAGCTGGCATCGTAATGGACCCCCAACTGCAAGTTTTCTGGATTATCTTGAGGAATGTGATAATGTTTGTATTCACCCATTAAGTAAATAAAAAATGAGGGAATGCCAAGTTCACTAAAGAAGTAGTGATCGCTATTTGCGGCCTTTCCTCTTGATTTAATTTTACTTAAGTATTCGTTGTTGTTGTTTATATCGACGAATACATCAAAATGGTCTTGAAATACAGACCCGTTAACTATGGTAGCACCATCTTCGCCGCTGCCCATAAGGTCCATATTGAACACAAATTTTATTCGCTCCATTTCAGCACCTTCTGGTGGAGAATTAACAAAATTGTATGAACCTACTAGTCCAGCCTCTTCTCCGCCAAAAGCGACAAAAGCAATGCTATACTCTTGTGGGTTCTTGGCAAAGTATGCCGCTAAATCTAAAAGCATTGCAATTCCACTTGCATTGTCATTCGCACCAAAAAAAATAGCATCGCCCATCTTCCCAAGATGGTCATAGTGACCACAGAGAATTATTAGGCTATCAGGATACTTTGTGCCTTCAACATAGCCGCAGACATTTTGGCTTGAGTAGTTTTCTATCAATTGTGCGTTAATTCGAAAACGGATATTTTCTGAGTACGGATTAAACACGGAATCTAAAAGCCAAATTTCTGCCATCTCGGTTTGATTTCGTGCAACCGACCATGTGAGATGATCTTTCAGAAATACAATAACTTTAGCCTTGCTGCACTCTCTAATTTCTTCTACAGACTTTACAGCCAACTCGTCTTTATTTTCATAAGTAGCAATCACAGGTATATAACCCTTTTTCACAGCTTTCTTCACTTTAGAAGCGGCATTTGGGGCATGCAGTATTTTTAATGACACGTAGAAAATCTTGCCTTCAATCTCAGCTTTTGGACTAGAAGGCGCTATCAGATAATCATAGCCAGCTCTTAAAACATTATCGTCTATTTCAAGTGTTACTTCAGGTATGGTATTAATATTGAGATTAAACCTATGCATGTAATTCGGACTCAATTCTTGCAAGCCAATTTCGCGATATTTTTCAGCAATAAACTCTGCAGCTAAACTATCCCCTTTATTGATATACCCTCTACCACTTAAGCTAGAATCGCAAAGTGCATTTATTACAGCTTGAGCCGAATTTCTATCCTGGCTAAAGGCCTGATTGAGCAAGCATAAAATTATTATCAGAAATGATGTTCGAATTTGAAACATGCCAATTAGTTTTGCTCGGCAAAGTACTAATTTTTAAAACAATAAAAATCATAAATTGATGCTAAACAAGATGTTAACTCTAGAAATACT
>CBDUMX010000320.1:0-1574 GCA_965368435.1 uncultured bacterium | reverse complement strand
GTTATTTATTTCACCAATTGGTATCAAATCGACCCGATACTCAGCATAGCGATTAGTGCTTTTGTACTGATTAATGTCTATAAAAACATCAAAACATCTTTAAAAATCATACTGCAAGCTACGCCTGAAGATATTGATATTGATGAATTGGGTGAGATGCTTAAGTCGGTCGACAATGTCACCGCCTACCACGACCTACATGTATGGAGTTTGGATGGCGAACGAAACATATTGACGGTTCATTTGGTCTTGGGTAAGACTAATGTGGAATCGAGAAGGCAAACTAAAAAAGATGTGAAGGCCTTAATGAAGACCAAGGGAATAGTTCATTGTACCTTGGAGTTAGAATTGGACGAGGAAGACTGTTTAGATTAGCTATTGAATGACTATCCTCTTGCGTTCGTAAGCATTAATACCATCCACTAATCCCACAAAATATACTCCCGCTTCTAAGGAAGAAATATCCAGTTTGAATTCTTTATGCTTGCTTTTGATTTGTTTGCTAATCACCACTTGTCCAGCAGTATTAGTGATTTCCAGCAGACAGCAATCGTGCTCTTCTTCAAAAACTATATTCAATTCTGAATCGGCAGGTACTGGGTATACTTTATACTTCACAGCGGTAATCACAGGCTTTTCGGTGCTCAATAAGTTGTGGTCGTAGATTCCAAAAGTGTATTGACCTTTTTGCAGATTGGGTACTATAAATTCTCCGACCTTATTGAAGAGGGAGCCTGTATTTCTGTTGTATGCAGGATGAATTTGCCAATCGCTAATTCCATTTGGACGATATAAAAGTACTAGACTGTCCTCCGTAATTTTAATCAGCTCATTATCTAGGAAACCAGCAGCGGGATTATTAAAAGGTGCTAAGCCATTGTACTTAAAAACACCTTCAACTTCAAAGTCTTGGGGCCAAACGCCATCTATATTCCAATAGCGCTCTTTGCTCATGGCTAGGCCTTGTATTTTATTGAAGTATTGATCTGGACTCACCCAATGATGTTCTACCCTAAATAATGCCGAATCAGAAATAGACTTCACCGTTCCGGTGAATAGAGCTTCATTCATTTCTATATCACCAGTTTCTTTAATCATGCTCCACTGATCAGTGATTGCATCGCTAATCTTTTCATTGAAATCCAACGCCCAATAAACAGGTGTAAAAGGAATATTGGCTTTAGGAATATTGATGGTATAATCTGATCCTGAAGTAACAGTATAAAATGTAACCGACTCAAAATCAGCCGAAAATGCCGTGATATCATAAACCACATTTTCATAAACTATGGAATTGAATCGTTGATTTTGCTTGATTCTCAATACGTAGTTCGACTCATTTACATCCGTAGAAAGAATATAGAATTGGGGGAAACCTGCTGTTTTAATCCATTGTTCAAAGAAATCATCCAACTCAAAAGAAGTAAAGAGCTGGAAGTGATCTCTCAAATCTTCAGTGCTCACATCTTGAAATTTAAACGACTGTTGGAAGCTTTCGCAAGCCTTAAAAAATGCTGAATCACCCATATAACCTCGGAGGGTATGCACCATATCCGCACCTTTGTCGTATACAT
>CBDUMX010000319.1:0-1604 GCA_965368435.1 uncultured bacterium | reverse complement strand
TCAATTTAGCATACAGTCTTTCAGTTCTTGAATACAGAGTGTTGTTAATAGATGCGGATCCACAAGCAAATTCTACTTCTCATTTGGGCTTTGATCCCAAAAATATAAGGCTTGGGCTTTATGAATTATTAGTTCAAGATCTTAATCCAACAGATGCTATCTTAGATACTAAATACAACTTTCTAAAAATCTTACCTGCAAATATTGACTTAGTAGGAGCTGAAATAGAAATGATTGATTTGCCAAACAGGGAAAGAATCATGAGTAGAATAGTAGAAAAGGTAGAGAAATCTTATGATTTTATCATTGTTGATTGCTCGCCATCTCTTGGGCTGATCACTACAAACGCCTTAAGTGCTGCAGATTCTGTAATAATTCCTGTACAATGCGAATACTTCGCCCTTGAAGGACTAGGCAAACTTCTCAATACTATTAAAATTGTTCAAAGAAGTATAAATCCTAATCTCGAAATTGAAGGACTCTTACTCACTATGTATGATTCTAGACTTAGACTTTCAAATCAAGTGGTAGAAGAGGTGAAACTGCATTTCCAACAGTTGGTATTCGATACTATTATCAAGAGAAATACAACATTGAGTGAAGCTCCTAGCTTTGGTATTCCTGTACTTGAACATGATGCTAGCGCATCTGGCAGTGTAGGCTATCTCAATTTGGCTAGAGAGGTATTACAGAAAAACGGATTAACTAAAATTAGCGAAGAGGAAAGAATCATTCAATAATGTCTACACAAAAAAAAGTATTAGGTCGTGGGTTAAGTGCATTATTGGAAAGCGCTGATACCGATATTACCGCGGTTGAACCAAAAGCACTGCATTCAATTGCAGAAATTCCAATAAGTCAGATAGTTGCTAACCCTTTTCAACCTAGAGTTGAATTTGACGATGAGGCTTTAGAAGAATTATCTGAGTCTATTAAAGTACATGGCATTATTCAGCCTATTACAGTTAGAAAGATTGGTTATGAGCAGTATGAGTTGATAAGTGGTGAAAGAAGAACTAGAGCCTCTATACTCGCAGGTAAAAGTCGAATTCCAGCCTATATCCGTCTTGCCGATGACCAGCAAATGCTGGAAATGGCTTTGATTGAAAACATTCAGAGACAGGATTTAAATGCCATTGAAATATCACTGTCTTACAAGCGTTTACTAGATGAATGTGGACTTAAGCAAGAAGAATTGGGAGAGCGCGTTGGCAAGAAACGAAGTACAGTAAATAACTATTTGAGATTATTAAAACTTCCTGATGAAATACAGCTTGCAATAAAAGATGGAGCCTTAATGATGGGGCACGCCCGTGCACTCATAAATGTAGAAGATCCTAAGGTACAAGAGAGGATATTTGCAGCAGCTATAAACGGCAACTTATCTGTGCGACAGGTTGAAGAAATGGTGAGGGACGAAAAAGAAGTAGCTACAGATTCATCCACTAAAAAGGCTACCTACTTTGACTTCTCAGAATTTATCTCTCATAAAAATTTATTGGCAAAACAACTGGCTGCTGATATTAGGTTCAAATCGAAATCCAACGATAAAGGCAGTATTATTATCAATTTTTCATCAAAAGATCACTTGAGAGAAATATTAG
>CBDUMX010000318.1:0-1626 GCA_965368435.1 uncultured bacterium | reverse complement strand
ACTGTTGTTTTAAAATGAAATATTGGTTATACTATTTTATTAGATATACGGCTGAATTGCCATTTAGGGTTTTTTTTAGGAGTATCATTATTGAAGGGTTGGACAAAGTGCCTAAGGATAAGCCTGTATTGCTAGCTGCCTCTCATGCTGGATCCTTCTTGGATGGAGTAGTTATAGAATATCTCTCGCCATACAAAGTGTTTACACTCGTTAGAGGAGATGCTTTTAATAAGGGAATCTTCAACAAAATATTGCGAAGCATGTTACTGCTTCCAATATTTAGGGCACGAGATGCACATGCGGAAAAAGCCAGAAAAGGCAACTCGGACACCTATGATGAGTGCTATGAGCTGTTTAAGAATAATGCAAAAATTCTGATATTCTCTGAGGGCATAGCTTATCCCGAGAAAACGACAAGGAAATTAAAAAAAGGCACTGCGGCCATGGCTGCAGATATGATTAAAAGAAGCAATGGTGAAATGGACTTCTATATCATCCCTGTTGGTATTAATTATTCTCACTTCTTTAAACTTAGATGTGGCTTGCAGGTAATTTATGGAGATCCTATAAGAATGTTGGACTATTTTGATGAGATGAAAGCGGACGATAGATCTTTTGCTGTTTGGTTTACGGAACAATTGCAAGTAAAACTTGATAAGCTGGTAGTTAAAACAAAAGGGGAATTCGAAGAAGCGAAAGAAATAGCTCATGAGTTATTATTAAACCATTTTGATAGAAGAAGCTTTTTCAGACAATACAATATTGGGTCAGAGTTGATAGTTAGTGGAGTAGATAAAGTTAATTCTTCAAATGAATTATTGATTAAAAATTATGCATCCAAGCTCAAAGAGCACAAGATAAAGGATAGGAATTTAAGTCAGAACAGCACAAATTTTATTGCAATTCTAACTGCAATCGCTACAGCTGCTCTGAGTGTGCCCGCTGCAATGATTTACGCTTTAATGTGGTTTGGGGCTAAAAAGTTCACTAAACGCAAAATCAAGAATGAAGTACTCCTAGATTCAGTGTACTTTGGTTTAGGAGAAGTGGCAACTATATTGTGGTACGGAATAGTATTTACAACAGTATTTGTGTTTCTGCCTGCGGATTGGACTTTACTTTGGAAAGTAATTGCTTTAATATCTGCCATAATAGGCACAGCATCGTGGTTTGTAACCATAGATGAAGTAAAGCACTTATGGTTAGACTTAAAATACCTATCTCTTAAAAAGAGTGATAGGCTTGAGCTTCAAACTACTAGAGAAGAAATTCTTAAGACCTTGATATAATCACTTTGCTTACGGTTGACATATTCCCCGCTTTAAGCTCAACAAAGTAAACTCCGGCAAGCAAGAATCTCACATCCACTTTTGTTTCTACTCCCTCTTTTACCAATTCTCCTTTGCTATTATATAGTTTATAGGAGACAAATCCCTTAGTGTCGATATGAAAATAATCAGTACTTGGATTTGGATAAATATTCAATTTATGTTCACTGCTAAGAGAATTAATGCTTGCTGTAGGCGCTTCAGCCAAATCAGCTGTCCATGCGCCTCTACCATGTGTGAAAATATATAATTTGCGGTCGCTGTGTCGCAATCTAATTTGGTCTATAGCAACGTTTGG
>CBDUMX010000317.1:0-1668 GCA_965368435.1 uncultured bacterium | reverse complement strand
GGATTTACCTTGACTTACCGCATTTACGGTAACCGAGATAAGTGCGTTACATTTTAGACAAATTCGTCATTTTTCATTCATTAACACACCTTAAGGCGTAACAAGTTCGTTACTTTTGCGTAGTATTTGAAAGTCTACCGTATTGAAAGCAATATTTAGCTGCATATTCTTGTTCATTTTTATTTCTGTTTCTGCCCAGAAACACGAGATAGGATTGCTAGGTGGTGCTTCAAATTACCACGGTGATTTAGCCGATGAAATTGTTCTTGCAGAAACCCACCTAAGTGGTGGAGTTTTTTATCGCTATAACTTCAATGAATTTTGGGCTTATCGACCAATGCTCTCAGTTATGACCATTTCTGGTAGCGATGAAAACTTTGAAGAATATCGACTCAGAAATCTGAGTTTCAAATCAAACATTATTGAGCTTTCAAATACCTTAGAACTAAACTTCCAACCATTTAGCAATTCACCCTATCACAACAGCTCGTCTTTTTACGCTTTTGCAGGTGTTGCTTTGATGTATCACAATCCCAAAGCAGAACTTAATGGTGAATGGCATAAGCTGAGAAACCTAAATACTGAAAACCTACCCCCTAAAAATAGATACAATAGATTTCAATTCGCAATTCCATTTGGAGGCGGATACAAATACGCAATCAGCCGAAACCTAATGCTTGGAATTGAACTTGGGTGGCGAAGAACTTTCACTGATTATTTGGACGATGTAAGTACCGTCTATCCAGAAGAAAGTGCAAATTATCAATTCACCGATAGATCTTATCTCGTAAGCGATGGCGGAGTGTATATTGCGGAACCTGGAGATCAAAGAGGGGATCCTAATTTGAAAGATTGGTATATGCAAGCTGGTATTAGCATATCCTATAAATTCACCCCTATATTGTGCTGGAGTAAGTAAAATGACTAAAGAACAAATAGATAGTAAAAGACTTCCTAAACACATAGCCATGATTATGGATGGCAATGGCCGCTGGGCTAAAAACCAGGGTATGTTTAGAATCTTTGGTCATGAAAACGGTGTAAAATCAGTAAGAGAAGTTTCTGAAGGCTGCGCGGAACTTGGTGTAGAATGCCTAACCCTTTACGCATTTAGTACGGAGAACTGGAATCGTCCGAAAGTAGAAGTAAATGCACTAATGTCGCTTTTAGTTAAAACCATCAGAAAGGAAACTAAAACATTAATGAAGAACGACATTCGTTTGGATGTTATAGGAGATAGATCTAGTTTACCTGAGGATTGTATCAAGGAATTAGATGAAGCTATTGAGCTGACAAAAAACAATAAACGCATGACACTCATACTGGCTTTGAGCTATAGCGCCAAATGGGATATAGTAAATGCAACTAAGATTATAGCTTCACAGGTTAAATCCGGTAAGCTGGAAATTGACCAGATTAATGAGGCAGTAATCGACAATACCTTAACAACTAAAAAATACCCTCATCCTGAACTAATGATTAGAACTAGTGGTGAACATAGAATAAGTAATTTCCTCCTGTGGGAAATTGCATATAGCGAATTATATTTTACTGATGTATTATGGCCGGACTTTAGAAAGGAAGACCTATATGCAGCAATTATTGATTTTCAAAATAGAGAAAGACGTTTCGGAAAAACGAGCGAACAGCTGAGTGAGGCACAATAAA
>CBDUMX010000316.1:0-1688 GCA_965368435.1 uncultured bacterium | reverse complement strand
ATTGGGTCTTCAGCATCTAATAATCGCAAATTATTGCTTAGCTCTACAACTGCTCTCCAATCAGATTGTTTTCTCTCAAGTAAGTTAAGGTGCCAGGCCGCTCTTTGAACATGCACATCCAAAGGACACATTAATTCGCTTTTTTTAATGTTAGTCCAAATACCAAAGTCGATATCATCATCGCGAACCATCCATCGCAAAAACATATTAATTCGTTTAGCAGCGGAACCCTTATTGGGTTGAGCTATATGTTTAAAAGTCCTCTGTGGAACAAAGTCGCTATTAAAAAACTCATGCTGGAAAGATTGTATTTTATCTTTTACTTCTTCTCCTTGAAATAAGTTTTCTAGGCTATTGCGCTGAGAGTAGATGCGATAGAGTGAATGTATGAAGTAAAGACAGTCTGTGGTATTAAATGTGCGATGGACAAATCCCTCAAAGCGCTTTAAATCTGATGGTGCATGAGATACTATAAATTGATATGGGCTGTTGTCCATATTTTCCATTAAAGAATTTAGATTCTTGATAATCGTCTTGCGTTGCCCCCAAGCAAGTATACAGCTGAAGAATGCTGCAATTTCCACATCCTGTTTACTCTCAAATCTTTTTGCAATTTGGATAGGATCATTTGAGATAAACTCATTGGAATCCAATGTACTAAGAACTCGATCTAAAACAGATTTAGCTTTATTTAATTTTAGTTTCTGCAAGAGTTTTATGCGCTAAATGTATCTTGATGGCAGATCTAGAAAAAATAATGCCTATTACTAGCGACAACAGTGCACCGAGTACTTGTCCCGGAAATAGCTCGGTTAAAAGAAAGAAGTCATATGCCCCGTGAAATAATACCGCTGAGAATAGTCCTAAAAGATTCAATCTCGGTTTGTTCTCCATTTTGGCTCGGCCTACCCAATAACCCATAAGCACCGCAAAGGTTGCATGGGCAGGTACAGCTGTAAACATTCTCAATAATGCCACCTCTATTCCACCGTTCATGACATATAAAACATTCTCTAATGCAGCAAAACCCAATGAGATCATAACGGCATATACTATTCCATCGAAGGGTTCATCAAAATGCTTGTTATTAAAAATGAATCTTCTCAGGAAGAAGTATTTGGCTAGCTCTTCAGCTAGTGCAATAACTATAAAAGCTTGTACCCAGGCTTTCCCAAAACTGTCGACAGGTCCTAACCACGTCATACCCATTCTCTCAAGAATAATTGCTGGAATAATACTTAAAAGACCAAATAAGAATGTTCGGAAGAGCATTTTTACTGGTTCCGCGTTCAACCTATCTAAATGCAGGAAGAACCAAATAAGAGCGGCAATAGGTGCTATAGCAAGTGCAAAAACGAGCATACTAGCCCAATGCCTTTTCTAAGTCTGAGATTAAATCTTCAACATCTTCAATGCCAACACTCAATCGTATCAAGGAATCCAGTACCCCTGACTTCTCACGTACATCTTTTGGAATGGATGCATGAGTCATAGTTGCTGGGTGCCCAATTAATGACTCTACTCCACCAAGAGATTCTGCAAGGCTGAAAAGATGAGTTGATGAAGCAATTCGCATAGCCTCTTCCAAACTGTTGCCTTTTAAGGTAAATGAAATCATACCACCAAAATTATCCATTTGTTCTTTTGCAATATGGTGATTAGGGTGTGTTGGCAAACCTGGCCAGTAG
>CBDUMX010000315.1:0-1694 GCA_965368435.1 uncultured bacterium | reverse complement strand
GAACCCGGATTTATTGCTATCGACAGCATTCCATGTATAGCCAATAACAGTTTTGTTTTTGAAGCACACTCTCCTGATAGTATATTGAGTTTTTATATTTGGGATTGGGGCGATGGCACTGAAGACGCTTATAATAAAGCAAGAACCCCAGTTAAACATTATGGAGATACAGGAGTTTACAATGTACAACTTATTACCGCCTTTGCTTCTTCAGGATGTACCGATACTGCCTACAGAGATATTAGAGTAATTAACGGTTCTCTTGTTGCAGAAATGCAACTCGATAGTTTTAATAATTGTGAAATGAGCAATTATGCACGCTTAACGGATATTTCCTCCGTAGAAGAAAATTGGTATAGCCGTAAGTGGTTATTTGGTGATACTACAAGCTCAACCGACTCCTCTGTGCTTAAACATTACTCAAAGGCCGGGGCATATACTATTGAACTCGCTCTACTCGACTCAAAGGGATGTAGAGATACCGCAGAATTGCTGCTGACCATTCACCCTACAAACTCAGCACAATTCAGCATTAAAGATAGTTTTAATTGTATAAATGGAAATTTCTTCGAAATCAAAAATGACCAACCCATAAAAGACACAAGATTTAGATGGATTTATGGAGACGGCAGAATGTCCTTGAATTTAGTAGACTCTCTGCGCCTTAGCTATTCAACACCTGGCACTTACACCTTTAAACTTATTACTGAAACTTATTTATACGCCTGTAAAGACACTTTTGTTCAAGACCTCATAGTCTATCCTAAATTAAATGCTCAAGCTCGAATTGAAAGTTTCAGTTCTTGCATAGATAATAATGAATTTAGGCTCTCCGATTCAACAGATTATGGAGGATTTGCTATTGATAATTCCTGGTATTATAACCAAGCGAAAATTGCCTTAAATAGTGCAGGTTTTAATTGGAAATTAGATGATGTTGGAGAGCATGATTTTATATTGATAGTGGGCGATGAGTCATCATGTCCCGATACAACCAGCATAAGCGCTACAGTAATGCCCAAACTAGATGCTAATATCATGGTTGATCAGGCGGAGCAATGTCTTAAAAACAATGCCTTTGAATTGACAACTAACTATGACAGTAGTAAAGACAGTATCATTAGTTTCATATGGAATAGCAGCGAATCTACTGGAGTAACTAGTCCTACATATAATGTCTCATACTCCAGCAATGGTTCTAAAGTGGTACAGTTAATCTATGAAACTTTTAATGGGTGTGTTGACACCCTCAAGCAAAGCTTAAAAGTTCACGCGCAATTGAATCCAAGCATAGTAGTTGACAATAAACAGCAGTGTTTAAACGACAACCTATTTTCTCTGACATATTCACCTATTGAAGAGAGAGACAGTATTCAATCAATCCTATGGGATTTTGACGATGGTTTCACCTCCACCCTACTTGATCCGATGCCAATCAGCTATTTAACGGAGGGAATAAAATCAATACGCATTGCTACAGAAACAGATCACGGATGCACTGATACTGCGTTTTATGAAGTTGAAGTTTACGCTACACCAAATGTTGAGTTCACTTCTGACACTGTATGTTTTGATGAAGAAAGTACATTTACAAGCCTCAGTAGTTCAACAGATAAAATTATTCGTTATGAATGGATAGTAGATGGTCAGCGCTATCAATCTGACTCTATACTAAAAACCACCCTGGGTGATAC
>CBDUMX010000314.1:0-1771 GCA_965368435.1 uncultured bacterium | reverse complement strand
GGTTTACTCCTGGGCTAATCGGAGGTATCTATATCGGGTATTGGCTGAATAAACTAAAGAAGAATTAGACTTCATCATTCAAACGGATTGCTCAATGCCGGATTATTTATGAAGCTAGTATCGGTAAATGTGTGCAAAATGGCCAACAATTGAGCTTTTTCGGTATCATTTAACTGCACTCCACCTTGATGTACATTTTTCATTAAGGGATCAATAGTTTCCGAATATTTCAAACCTGAACTGTAAAACTCAATTACTTCCTCTAGTGTTGCAAACCGACCATCGTGGAAATAGGGAGCTGTTAAGCCTATATTTCTCAAAGTAGGTGTCTTAAACTTCCCTCTGTCGCCAATATTATTGGTAACATCCATTCTGCCATTATCTGGAAGACTATCTAAGCCTGTATTATGGAACAAATTATCTGTCAACAAACTGGTTGCATGGCAATGAAAACAATCGCCTTTTTCTGAGAAGAATAGTGCTAAGCCAGCTTCTTCGTCAGCTGTGAACTGTACTATGCCTTTGCGATATAGATCATATCTTGAATTTGATGATATTTTAGTTCTCTCAAATTGTGCAAGTGCAAATGCTACCTCTTTATAGCTAATTTCCTCAACTCCAAAAGCTTCTTTAAACAACTGTCTATATTTGGCGTTTGAGTTTATATTTTCCAAATCAGTTTGGAAGAAATCCTTTGTTTCAAACAACATAATATCTTCCAGCAAACCTTCAATCTCACCATTCCATAGATAGTATGGATTCCAAGCCAGATTTACATGAACCAAAGCATTGGATGCATAAGTAGTAAAGGAACTTGATTGTTCGTGGCAACTGGCACAAGCCCTAGACTGATATTTATCCAAGATGGAATCATAATAGAGCATTCTGCCCAATTTGACTCCTTCTTGGGTCAATGGATTCTCAGGATGATATTTCAAATCTGGAAAAGTTGAAGGAACTTTCAATTCATATGGTGTAGTCTGATATCCATCGGAAATTGGATTAACCTTTTTACAAGCAGTCCAAAACACTAAACTAAGGGCAAGGATTAATATAGCTGATAGTTTTCTCATCTTACAATCGAAATGCTGAATGGCAATTTTCAAAGAGCTTTTGCTGCATTGCATCATTACCCATGATGCCAGAGACATCCGACAAATCCAAGGCATTAGGATCTCCCAAAACTTTATCCAATTCAAATATTAGTTTAATGCTCTTATCCGAAGTCATTGTAAAATTGCTTGGCAGCACTTGTAATACGCTGTAATCGGCCATCATCAAGGGTCCTGAATGAGCCTGGAAGTTGTCTATTTGATTATTTTGATCTATAAATTTGCCTTCAAATTTCATGTAGTGGTATCCTCCTCCCATATTTATGGGCCAAACCATATTCGACTCTGGAGGATTCTTGAACATTCCGTCAATGTTCTTTGCTTTGCTTATTCCAAAGCGAAATTTTATCATATCTATATTCTTATCCGCTGGAATTATAGCACTAAAATTTAAGGTGCTTGAATCTTGGGCATCCACATAATGAATTTCTTTGAGGAGTATACTATCTCCATTGGTAAATGCATAAATATCGGAAATGAAATATTTAAGCGTGCTGACCCCAAAAGTTTGATTTAGACTATTGGCAAACCATAAACTGTCCCATTGCAAGGCAAAGCCTTCTATTTCATGCTGCAATTCAATGCTTAAATCATGTGATGTAGTTGTTGGATCATCCTTCTTACAAGCCGCTAGAGAAGTAATAATCAGAAGTGAAATT
>CBDUMX010000313.1:0-1789 GCA_965368435.1 uncultured bacterium | reverse complement strand
GGCTTATCCATTGAAAATTCAATATCACATGCTTTGAATTTATCATTGTCTTTCACCGCAAGCTTTACCATCTCCAATCTGTCGTTTTCATCCATCATACCCATTCCTTTTTTCAAAGGATTTTGAGGCGAAACTACATACCACACTTCGTCAACATCTGTCTGATTGAGCATATACTGACCGATAATTAAGTGTCCGTGATGTACTGGATTGAACGACCCGAAAAATAAACCTACTTTCATCTAAATTGTTGATTTTAAAAAGCTTTCAACTACTTCTTCTGCGGTAGCAAAAGTAATATTTAATTGGTCGTTTACAATAAGCACGTCAAAATCATCAGCATAAGCCAACTCTTCATGTGCCTTATTGATGCGCTCTTGCAACTGATGCTCCACCTCTGTATCTCTCTGCGTTAGTCTTTGCATTAGAATTTCTATAGATGGCGGTTTAAGAAAAACCGATAGAGCCTTATCGCCGTAATAGCGTTTTATATTCAAGCCTCCTTTAACATCAACATCAAAAATTACTGCCTTGTTTTCCGACCAAATTCGTTGAACTTCAGACTTTAAGGTTCCATAAAACAATCCTTTATACACTTCTTCATACTCCAAAAACGCGCCCTCTTCAATCTTGCTTCTGAAATCCTCTTCTGTGAAGAAGTAATAATCTTTACCGTGAACTTCATTGGGTCTTTGAGTACGAGTAGTTGCTGAAACAGAAAAAGATAGATTATCGTATTTGGCGAGCAAATGTTTTACAACGGTAGTTTTACCCGATCCCGAAGGGGCAGAAAATATGATGAGTTTTTCCACTTATAAAATATTTAAAACTTGCTCTTTTATCTTTTCCAATTCTTCTTTCATTGCAATCACAAAGCGTTGAATTTCTGAGTGATTCGCCTTGCTACCTAAAGTATTAATTTCACGCCCCATTTCCTGCGCAATGAAACTCAATTTTTTACCTTTGGGTTTGCTTTTGAGAGCATCTTTAAAATGAGAACAGTGAGCAGACAATCTGCTTTTCTCTTCACTGATGTCGAATTTCTCTATATAGTAAATGAGCTCTTGCTCAAATCTGTTTTTATCGTAATTCTCGTCTTCTAGTAGAGAAACCAATCCTCTGTGCAAACGATCGCGCGTTGTTTCTATGCGCTCTGGCTCCAGCTTTTCAATTTGAGGAATCAATGATTCTATATTGTCGCAGCATTCGGCCACATGCTCATTTATGCTCACTCCTTCTTTTACCCTATAGGCATCAAATTTTTCAAAGGCAGTTTCACAGGCTGTTTTTACCAATGCAATTAATTCATCTGAAACATCTTGATCGTCGACATATATCACATCCTGCATTAAGCTAGTGATTCTAAAAATATCGTGATCCTGAGCTCCTAGTTCATCACTCAAAGATTTCAGCTGATTGTAATATGCTTTTGCCAGCGGTCTATTTATGCTTACAGAATCTTGATTTGCATTATGCTTAATAACATGAATATTTACCGTTACACTTCCGCGTTCTATTCTTGGACCAATAAGATTTCTAAAAACCAATTCTTTAGAGAGTAGGTATCTCGGCATTCTGAAATTAACATCCAGGTATTTGCCGTTCAGACTCCTGATTTCGACTTTCACATCGTATTCTTCAGTATGTATTTCGGCCATACCATAGCCAGTCATTGATCTCATTTCTTAGTACTATTTACAAGGTAAACTCCCAGAATAATTAAAGCAGCGAATATAGTTTTTTCAAGGCTAAGAACATCCTGATTTAAAAGTATTGCAATTATTGAAGC
>CBDUMX010000312.1:0-1794 GCA_965368435.1 uncultured bacterium | reverse complement strand
GATCGAGCTAATACTCTTTTCTACATTCCTATTTCCATGTTTTGTGTTATGAGACAAAGTCTACTCGTCATATCGCTATGTGCTGCACTTGCATGCTTCGGACAAGACAGTTCTAATACTGTAACTATTCCGCAAGATACTGCTGTTTACAAAATCAGCAGTATTGCTATAGTGGAGATGAGAATCCAAGAACAAAAATTGCTTTTCAGCAATGAAATACTCAAAGTTAAACCCGCAGCATCTTTTGATAAACTGTTGCAAATGCAAAGTGGGATTTTTATAAAATCACAAGGTGTAGGAACACTCAGTACACCTTCATACAAAGGGCTGGGGAGTGCTCATATCCCAGTAAGTATCAATGGATACAGCATTCAAAGTAGCATGAATGTAAATACTGATTTAAGTTTGATTTCTGCATTCCACTTTGATATGGCGGAATTTCAAGAAGTTGGACTAGATAAAACTATGGCAACTAATCTCGGTCCATCATTAGATATCCGCTCTAGTTCGAAAAATAGAAATGAATTACTTCTGAATACTAATAGTCTGGGCTTGAAGACATTGGGTTATGCGTACTCCAAAGCCTTAAAGAAGGGGCGTTTAACTGTTTCGGCTATAAGTCAGCAATCACCCAATCGCATCAATCTCCGAATCTATGGACGAGATTCATTATTGAGTAACACTAGGTACGCCATTAGTAGCCTCAATTTCAAGCTTTCAACTCTTTTCAGCAGGCATATAGCACATACCGTTACGGCATTTATGCAGTATTCGGATCGACAAATACCTTCAAGCCTTTATACCATGAACGATGGTGTACAAAAGGATTTCAATATTATGCTCGGAAATAAGCTTAGCTACGACAAATTCAAGAATGTGCTCGTCGTTTTTGATAATCAGTTGTGGGAAGAAAATATAGAATACAGTTCTGCTGCGAGAAATCATTTGACTAAAAACAAAGTATTCAATACAAATACAAATCTGCAAATTCAAGCCTATAGTATTAAAAGTAAAATTATTGACAGACTAGACTTTGGCATATTTCACTCCTTCAATAATTATACATCTGAAGCTATACAGTCCAGAGTATTGCGCAGCATATTGCGACTTAATGCTAAAGTAGCGAAACAGTATAATAAAGGCTATGTGGCATTTACTCCTGCAGCTATCTTTTCTGAAAATGAATTTAATTATTCTGCATTCATAAAGTGGCTCCATAATCTAGGAAAAAGCCAGTCGGTTAAACTCGAAGCACAAAAAGTACTTAGGTTGCCGAGTTTAAACGAACGCTATTGGTACGAACCTGGTTTTGCATTGGGCAATGCCAATTTAGAAGCTGAGTCGGGATACCGATTGGATGCCTATTATTTATTGGCAAAAGAGCAATTCTACATCAGCATAAACCCATTTATTGCATATTATGATAACCTTATAATGTGGGTTGGATATCCTGTAATTCAAGCTACTAATGTTCAAAAAGTATTTAGTAGGGGAGCTGTGTTTAACTTCAATAAGAGCTTTAAATTTAAAAAAGGGGTATTTAGTATTAATCACAACCAGCATTGGGTCTGGTCTACTTATGCAGATACCAGTTCAAAATACTCACCATATGGCAAACAGTTAATTTTCACTCCTGTTCTAAATGCCAATATCACTTTGACCTATAGTATTGGAAAAAGCGGTTTTTATATCAATCAATTATACACTGGTAAAAACTACTACAGCAGCGACAACAGTGCTTATCTAGGTCCTTATACCATTATGGATATAGGAGCTTTTAAAGAATTTAAGAGG
>CBDUMX010000311.1:0-1795 GCA_965368435.1 uncultured bacterium | reverse complement strand
AACAACTAAATATCCCAGTTGCTAGATTGAGAAAAGAGCTGTAATGAAAAAGAACATACTGTTCGCAATAGCTTTTATTACTCATCCCATTCTTCTTCCTCCCATATTTTATTTGATTATGACAAGCTTCAAATTCAATCTCGAATTGAGCTTTGTTCTGAATTTGTCCATAATCATCCCAATCGCTTTATTCAGAATAGCGAAGGTGAATTTTAGAAATCCAAGCTTAACAGAAAGACGGATAGTTTATCTAGTACTAGTGATTTGCTACGCTGCAATACAGCTATACTTAAGGTGGAATAGTGAAAGCGCATACTTCAGTAGTATAAATATGTTTCAATTTTTATCCATTGCCTTATTAATTTTTAGTTTAACAACCTATATCGGAAAATGGAGTTGGCATGCCTTTGCTTGGGCTGGAGCAGTGGGGTGGACTTTGGCTGCGGCCAATGAATTTAGTGTTTTAGAAACTCGCGGTGTTTTACTGTTCATACTAACGGTTGTCGTTGGTTTGCTAGTTTGTTTCATTCGCTATTTACAAAAGGCACATAGCATTGAAGAGCTTTTGCTCGGTTATTTGACGGGGGGTATATTACTTCCAATTATATCTTTAATTTTGATGTAGAATTATTATGGAATTTAAATGTTTAAAATATCAAACTGAAAATGGTATTACTACCATCAGCTTAAACAGACCGGATCGTTTTAATGCATTCAATAACGATATGAGTTATGAGCTGCAAGATGCGTTAAAGGCTGTCAAAAGAGATAAAGAAACAAGGGTAGTAGTGCTTACTGGTGAAGGCAAGGCATTTTGTTCTGGTCAAGATCTTAAAGATATTGCAGGAGAGAAACGTTCACTTTCAGATTCTCTGTATAAGCGTTATAATCCAATCATTAAAGCCATGAGGAGTTTAGAAAAACCCATTATCTGCAAACTCAACGGAGTTGCAGCTGGAGCTGGATGTAGTTTAGCTCTGGCTTCAGATTTTATCATAGCATCAGAACATGCCAGTCTAATTGAAGTATTTGTTAATGTTGGCTTGGTCTTAGATTCAGGATCTTCTTACTTTTTACCACGCGTGGTTGGAAGTCAACGCGCATTTGAATTGGCGACTATGGGTACAAAAGTAAAGGCACAACAAGCTTTAGAATGGGGAATGGTGAATAGAGTAGTTGAGCACGACAAATTAGATGAGGCAGTAGGTGAAATTGCAGAATACTATGCATCGGCACCAACTAAGGCTATTGGCATGATGAAAAAGATGCTGAATAAATCGACATATTCTAATTTAGATGAAATGCTACAATATGAAGCATATTGCCAAGAAATGGCAGGGAATTCAGAAGATTACAAAGAAGGAGTACAGGCATTTAACGAAAAACGCACGCCAAAATTCAAAGGTGAATAGGCTTTATTGCCTTGCAATTTAAATCATCGTCCTAATAATAGTTCACTAATGAGTTCGTTTGTTTCTGTTGTAAAACACAGAAAATCAAAAACATACATCTAGTTTCTTTTAAGCTTAATGTCAATCGACTACGCTTTATTAACATCTGAAATTTTAATGTTATTAAAGCCAATTTAATAGAGTGCAGTTTTGAATTGTTAATCTTAGAAGAAAAACATTTAAAGATCCGATAAACTGAGCTAGCTACTAATCTTTGTCTAAACTATTACAAAAGGGGTATAAAAGCCCCTTTTTTATTCCAAACATTTTACTAAAAAGTGTAATTTTGCCAACCTCATGAGCAAGCAAAAAGTATTTGATTTAGATCTGATTGAAAAAGTCTA
>CBDUMX010000310.1:0-1834 GCA_965368435.1 uncultured bacterium | reverse complement strand
TTTATAGAATATTTGTGGAAACTTCTTGGATAATTAAATTGAAAGAAAGAATAGAAGAAATAAGGCTGAGTCCACATGAATTTGCTAAGATCAAAGATGACCTTCTATCCTTTGCTGAGCAAAGATTTTCTATTCGTCCAAATAGTTTAAAAAAGGCAACTATACTGCGAAAATCCATTGATGCTAGAAAAAAAGACATCAAGTACAATTTGAAGCTCAGTTTAAAATTCGAGTCTACAAAGGAAGAAAGTTACAATACTTATCCTGAGAATTTGAGAATTAGCGCTGAGAAAGTTCATATAGTGGGCTTTGGCCCTGCTGGAATATTTGCTGCTATAAAGCTTTTACAGCAAGGCATTAAGCCTGTAATATTTGAACGGGGAAAGGCAGTTAAGGCAAGAAGGAGGGATGTAGCTAAATTAAATAGGGATGGAGAAATGAATCCCGAATCTAACTATTGCTACGGAGAAGGGGGAGCGGGAACATTTTCTGATGGTAAACTTTATACGAGGTCTCATAAAAGAGGCAAGATTTCTGATATACTAAATACATTAGTTGAGTTTGGCGCAGATCCCTCTATTCTTTATGAAGCACATCCTCATATAGGAACAAATAAACTTCCTCAGATTATTGAAAACCTTAGAAAGGGAATTATTAAAGCTGGAGGTGAAGTACACTTTAATTCTAAGCTAAATCATATTGAGATTAAGGATGGTAAGATCATATCAATCTGTATTAATGAGCAAGTAATTCCTTGCGACAATCTAATCCTAGCAACAGGTCACTCAGCTCGCGACATCTATTATATGCTCGATGATCTAGCTGTTAGATTGGAAGCTAAGCCCTTTGCTATGGGATTTAGAATAGAGCATCCACAGTCATTGGTAGATCAGATTCAATATCACGGACAAAGCACTGAGTTTTTGCCATCTGCTTCTTATTCTCTGGTTGAACAACAGCGTGGTAAAGGGGTTTTTTCATTTTGCATGTGTCCAGGAGGCATCATAGCACCTGCAGCCACCAAAGAGGGCGAAGTGGTAGTGAATGGATGGTCTCCAAGTAAACGCAATGGGCCATATGCCAATAGTGGATGGGTTACGGAAATAGGCGAAGAGGAATGGAAGGAGTATAATGAACACGGAGCATTAGCAGGCTTAAAGTTTCAAGAAGATATTGAACGAAAAGCATATGAAATGGGTGGGGGGGATTTCAAAGTTCCAGCGCAGAATCTAAGAGATTATCTCGCCGAAAAGCTGTCTAAGGCACTCAATCCTTGTTCATATCACCCCGGCACTAAGTCAGTAGACTTGAATCAATTGTATCCTGAGGAGATAAACTACAGATTGCGAGAAGGCTTGCGCGCTTCATGCAAAAAACTTAAAGGTTTTGATCATGAAAAGGCTGTTGTCGTAGCGCCAGAGTCGAGAACCAGCGCTCCTGTAAGAATTCCCAGAAATTTAGAGCTAGAACATCCAGAAATCACTGGCCTTTATCCATGTGGAGAAGGAGCAGGTTTTGCCGGTGGGATAATTTCAGCAGCCTTAGATGGTCAGAGGGTTGCAAGTGCAATTGGGATTAAATTTGAATCTCTAAACCAGTCAAAATCAAAGGAGTAAAACTCTACTTTTAAGTATGAAAGAGGATGTTAAACCTTAAAACTATTTAATAAAATAGCGATATTAGTATATTATTTCAATGGATTCTTTCTTGTAGGTGAAAATTAGTTTTCTACTCTTGATTAAATTTCTTGCGATAAAAAGTAACAAAAAAAGTGGAGCTTATCACACGAAGTAAACGCAAAATTGGATGCAAGAGAATTCAAAGCAGTGTTAAA
>CBDUMX010000309.1:0-1851 GCA_965368435.1 uncultured bacterium | reverse complement strand
ATGTTGCATGCTCAGGTGATTAATAAGGGTATTTTAAGGTCTTAGTAATTGTATAGGTATATGAAATTACCGCAACAAGCTGAAAAACAGGGATCTATTCCATAATCATTAACTCGTTTTTCAATCAATTTAAGTCCGTCGTAGATATTGAATTCCACTGTTTTGCCATCTTGAATGATTTCGGTCAATTTGCCTTCTGAGTCGTAAATGAATTCCTTGTGGTATATAGGATTAGCTGTTTTAGTAATTTTAGTTTCAGTATTTAAACGCCCTCCTTTATATGTGTATTTGGTATGGTGATGCGGCTCTCCATAACTGTTGTGGCTAATCATCTCCGACAATAGACCACCCTCATACTTATAGCTGATATATCCTCCCCAATGTTGAGTTTCTTTAATAAGGTATATCCCGCTGTATGTAAGAAAATCAGTATAAGTTGTGGTGTCGGGATGGGCCGATCCCGGCTGTTGAATTATGCTGGTCCTTTTTTCAACCAGCTGATTATCATCATTATAGATAAAATCCTTCGTGATGTTTTGATTTGAGCTGATACTTAATTCTCGAATTAATAGTTGTTCTGAATTATAAGTATAACTTGTGGTTTTGGAATAAGGACTATAGACATTTTCTATCTTCTTAATTATTCTACCTTGATAATATTCTCGGATCTCTTTGCCTATTTCAGTGGCCGGTTTGGATTGGCAATAAGAGTGAATAGAAATGGGCAATTCTAAAACGGGTTTAGGGGGTAGGGGGTCATTTTTAAGACATGCGCTTAGAAAAATAGCTAGGTAAATGAATTTGGAATTCATAGTTGAAATTTAAGCTAATTGTATCTAAATGCAGTTGATTAGAATTGATTTGGACAATAATATTACGAAGGCTTGAGATTCAGAAAAATGTCTTAGAAGTAAATATTTTATTAAATTGCTTGAATAATCACATCAAATACCTAAGCATCATGGCTAAACTTTATAGCGCTTTATTAGGATTGTTAATTGTGGCAATCTGTTCATGTGAGCGCAGTGGACCAAAAGAAGAAGATCAAATTATCATAACGGTAGATACTGATGAACCCCTCAATTATATGAAACATTGGCACCATGCTGACAGTGGAATATTAGCTCGATTTGGCGCTGGTAGCGAAGTTGGTGCAATGCTGCAGTATGACTTTGAGAGTGACAGAAAGTTTGTTTTCTTTGACCAAACTGGTAAACGATTTCTCTTTGATGAGTTCGGTTCGCTGCACGGGCCTTTTGAAGTAAAAGAACTATTTAATAGGGTTGACATTTGGGGAGGGAAGGGCGATGCAGAGGCAATTAAATTTGCTAAAGGCATAGATAGCTTTGGAGTGGAGTCAGCAGTATTTGCTCCCTATCTTCCTGGTGGACAACCAGCAACATTTGAAGTAGCGCTTAAAAATGGAGAAGTTAGGGTATTGTATTTAACCAATCCCGCAGAAATTAAAGACTCAGATTACAGCATGTTCGTACACGGTGGTATAGGAGGAGCACTCGAGGCCCTAATGTGGTATAATCCTGCTGATGACACAGAATATGCTTCTGCAATTATGATTGATTATACCGGCGAGAATGTAAAAAATGGGAATGGAGATGTTCTTGGTAGCGTTTCTTCATATTGGCCTCAAATTCCTTCGAAAAAAGTAGAAGCAATGTGCTATTTTAAAGATCAGAATACATATCCAACAATTATAAGAGTGCTTGGCGAAGAAGGTAATATAACAAATGGACGTTATTTGTATATCACAACCGAAGACCCAGTTAATGGCAACTCCAATATTTTAACCGACTTGAAAAAATCATATTAAATACTTCACATGAATATTAAAAA
>CBDUMX010000308.1:0-1853 GCA_965368435.1 uncultured bacterium | reverse complement strand
TAAACATTGAGGCCGTAGAAGCAGATTTTAATGCAATGCAGCTGGAAGCTGATTCTTTGGATGGCATGTACTGTAGATGGGCTCTGGCTTGGATACCTAATCCACGAGAAATCCTGCAAAAAGTTGCTAATGCTCTAAAAACAGGTGGGAGAATGGTACTGCATGAATATTACGATTGGACTACCCACCAAACTGAACCCCAACTACCTCACCTAACACACGCTATTACACAGTGTTATGCCAGCTTTAAAGAGCAAGAAGGAGATATAGATGTTGGACGATACTTGCCAACTATGCTAGAAGAATTAGGATTAAAAGTAATTGCAACTCGACCTATGGCTAAACTAGCACAACCCCATACAGCAGCATGGAATTGGCCAAAGTCTTTCTATTATATCTATTTCGACAAATTAATTGAATATGGCTACCTCAGTCAAGAAGAGCGCGATCTTGCTCTTGCTGATCACAAAAAACTGGAAGCTATGCCAAATGCTACTCTGCTCTGCCCATTGCTCATTGAAGTGATAGCGGAAAAACAATAAAAAATACTTATAAGCTAATTAGTACTTTTACGCCCTCAAAATGAACTATTTAAGCGGAGAAGATTTATCTAAAGATTTGGGCGAGCGCATACTCTTTGAAAATCTAAATATTAGTATAAACAAAGGAGATAAAATTGCCCTTGTTGCAAATAATGGAACCGGCAAAAGTTCATTGCTAAAAATTCTGGCTTTAATTGAAGAACCAGACAATGGCACAGTCAGAGTCCGCAAAGGGATACGCATGGCTTATCTCAGCCAGGAACCTCAGTTTGATGAATCCCTAAGCATACAGGAACTCATTGACGAATCGAGCACACAACTGCTCTCTATTATCCGTCGATATGAACTAGCTCTTGAAAAGCAATCTGAGAACTATTCCGATGAAAGTCAAAGAGAGTTAGAAGAAGCATCTGCAGCAATGGATCAAGCAGATGCTTGGGATTTTGAACGAAAACTAAAAGAATTACTTACGAGATTCTCTATTAACAATTTTGATTTAAATATTGGTTCACTGAGTGGAGGGCAAAAGAAACGCTTGGCAATTTCTATGGCTTTACTGCAAAATCCAGACTTATTACTGCTCGATGAACCCACGAATCATCTGGACTTGCAAATGATTGAATGGTTAGAAGCATATCTCAACAAATCATCGACAAGTATCTTGATGGTTTCTCATGATCGCTATTTCTTAGATGCCGTCTGCAATCAAATCATAGAACTAAATAATCAACAGCTCAATTATTACAAAGGCAATTATGCCTATTTCTTAGAAAAGAAAGCTGAATCTGAATTGGCACTCTCTACAGAAATTGGCAAAGCCCAACAATTGCTCAAGTCTGAACTGGAATGGATGAGAAGAAGTCCAAAGGCCAGAACTACTAAATCAAAATCTAGAATTTCATCCTTTTACGATATTGAAGCTAAAGCTAAAAGTGGAAAATCTGAACAAGAACTCGACCTCAGTGTTAAAATGACACGGATTGGTGGTAAAATCCTAGAACTTAAAAAGCTGTATAAAAGTTATGGCGATTTAACCATCCTGAAAGGATTCGACTATACCTTCAAAAAGGGAGAACGCATTGGCATAGTAGGTAAAAATGGTTCTGGGAAATCTACTTTTTTGAATATGATCATGGGGCTTGAAAAAGCGGATAGCGGAAAAATTAACAAGGGCGACACTATGGTCTTTGGATACTACAGTCAAGAAGGCATGCAGTTTAAGGAAGGCAAGAGGGTAATTGAAGTTTTAAAAGACACCGCGGATGTCATCACTTTAGCAAATGGCTCCAAAGTTTCTGCTAGCCAGCTACT
>CBDUMX010000307.1:0-1894 GCA_965368435.1 uncultured bacterium | reverse complement strand
GTTGCCACTATAATTCCATCCGACCAATAGGAGTTTAAAAAATCTTTATTGAGATAAGCATCTACTGTAATCATAGCAGAACTATCTCTTTTTTGAACCACAAAATCATTTAAGGCAAAGGGAAATTCTTGAATTTGGGCGATATCCGTCTCCACTTCTATAACCGACCTTCCCTCAATAGAATATTTCTTATTCGCCAACATTTCAATGGCATTTTCTATCTCTTCCGCTTTGATATTGGCTAAAAATCCAAACCTGCCTAAGTTGACACCCAAAACAGCAATACCTGAGTTTTTCACCAATTTTAGAGTGTCGAGAACAGTTCCATCTCCGCCTAAACTGATCAGGCAATCATAGCCATTAGAAATTAGCTCATCTTGGGTGCAGCTAGCGGTCTCAATAGAATACTGCTTGTTCAGGTATTTGGCATAGGATTGAATCACGCGGTATTCTATCTTCTGTGCTTCCAAACTTTTAATCAGAGTCTGATAGATGGATTGAAAATCCTCCGTTTTTATAGGTCTACCGTAAATCGCAACTTTCATTTATATCGCTTTTTTAAAGTGCACATAAAAGCCATTCTCAGATAGACTGTTCATGCTCCATTCAAATCTAAGCACTCTATCGTTATAAAACAGAGTATTCAGACCAATTCCATAAGAATATAGATTCTGATTCACCAATCTATTGCTCACTATTTTGCGATTATTACTCACATAACCCATATCAAAAAATCCTTCTAGATATATGTTCAAAGGAAGAAATGAATAGTTTTTTATAGGAATAAAATCTAAGCCTAGCTTGGGTTTATTTACCAAGTGATAGCGTATTGCGGCATTACTCAACAAGCCCGCATGTCCATCAACAACATAATATTCAAAGCCCCTCAGATTATTTTCATAGCCCAAAATTTTGTAGTTGTGATAGGGCGCATCTTTCAAGCTGTTTAATTGTCCATAAACAGAAAATGCAGCATAGAGTTTATCGGCAATTTCCATAAAACGTTGAGCTCGCAATTGCAGTTTAATATTCT
This sequence comes from uncultured bacterium, assembly GCA_965368435.1. Taxonomy (GTDB): domain Bacteria; phylum Bacteroidota; class Bacteroidia; order NS11-12g; family UBA9320; genus JAHEKB01. Next base: position 861 of record CBDUMX010000307.1, on the reverse strand, counting down.
GGGTTTCACTGAAATCATAAGTCTCAGCTCTGAGGCTAGCGCGCAGATAATATCCTTTCATGGCCAAAAATCTATTATCGCGCTGATCTCGTTCAGCACTCAATGCGAGATAATAAATATGTTGTTCATCAGAACCATCTAAGAGGTAATCCAAATTTTTAGCTTCAACAATAACACTGTCGCTTATGCCAGTGTAATCCATTCCAACTTGAGCTCCGAATAAGTTAAACCTCTGATCTCTTCGTTGCAGACCGAGTTCAAGTTTACCTTCTCTTATCAGATTGTTTTCTCCATTCTTAAAGAATTGCAATTGATCATCTGCGGTGTTAAACCAAACTTCATTCTGAGTTTTATATGCTGCCGTTAGATGCATCCCTATATTGCTTTTCTCACTGAGAAAGGGAATGGCATAGTGCAATCCAAAGCGTTTGTTATATCCATATATAAAGGAGAGTTTCATACTGTGATTGCTCCCAAATAGGTTGTAGTTAAAAAGGTATAAACCGTAATTGGTTCTCTCTGGATCAAAATCCAGATTCTGCCAAACATTAAAGTTTCTATCGCTAAATTCTATGGAGGGTATAGGCCATATATACCATTTCTCTACCAATTCAAAGGATATGCTAAAGCTTGAATCTTTGGCCTGCCAGCTGGTAGTAACGGCATTAAACAAATTGAGATTCATCAATCTGTTTTTAGATGTGAGTAAGTACTCACTAATTTCTTCTTTACTGTATGATGAATCTATATCGAAAGTGATTTCACGTAGCAATACCGACTCTTTTGTTCTGTCGTTGCCAGTAAAACTTGCACCCGTATATCTCAATTCCTGGCCAATAGCCGAAAACCACAATGAACTCA
>CBDUMX010000306.1:0-1912 GCA_965368435.1 uncultured bacterium | reverse complement strand
AGAGAAACTTTTTTGAATCCCGAAGTAACAAATTGATGAACCACTGAATCTGCTGTTTGGTTGTAATTAGTGCCATCTATAATCCAATTCCTATTAGCGGAATTAGGGGTGATATCATAAAAGGTAACCAGATCTGGTCCGTTGCAGAGTTTATATCGCGAAGCCAAGAATTGCGGTTCTGGAATATCTCTAACAGTTACTATACTATCTGCAGTGACGGTGCACACTGTTCCGTTAGGCAGGGTGATTTTAACAGAGGCATTAACTACCATAGCTCCTGTATAGAAGGCAAATAAAGTATCAGCACCTGTTGTATTGCCCAGTCCTACATTCCATTCATAGCTGCTGCCAGCCACCGCATTTTGAAGCTCGTAGCGCACTATTCCTGGGCTACACAAACTGCTTTTATTGCTCACTATGCTAAAGTTAGAACATTGTGAATATGCAGAAATGTAAAAGGAGAATATAGAGACAAGAAGTATTAAATACCTCATAACTAAGCTGATAAGCTGCAAATATACGCTTTTAACGCCCATTTGTTGCGCCGTTGGCATTCCTGACACTAAGCTTATAAATAGAAATTGGCCATCAATAAATTGATGACCAATTTTTTTTTACTGCCTCCTCTAAGGTAATCTTTCAATAATGCACAGGGCATATTGCTGTGTTATACACAAATATGTTTGCATACCAAGGGTGGTATGGTTTAATTCATTCAAGAAGATTAGATTAAAGAAGTAGTTTGCTTAAATAGTGCCAATCGAAAAATCCGGTTTGCAGTAGTTTAAGCGGTTAATAGTAAAACAAATATAACACAAGCTGCTGATTATTACATTGATTCATTTTTTTTTTACATGAATTAAAACTTGATGTATTTTCGCCCGATGAATAAAGTAGTAGTATTAATTGCAATTGTATTGGGATTTAGCGCATGTACAGATGCTAATGAACAAGCTCTTGAAAGAGCAAAAAACGTGTACGCATCGGCACAAAAATTCTCCGACCCCAACACTTCTGTTGTAGCATTAAATCAATTAATATTACTAGACCCAGAAAATTTAGACTATAAAGATTCTCTATGCAGAATATACTTAAAAGGTGGTAATTCCAAAGGTGGTATAGTGCTCGCAGAACAAATACAAGCATCTAAAACTTTAGACAACAAAATGCTAGAATTACTTGGTGTTGCATATCAGGAAACCAAGAAACTAGATAAGGCCAGTACGGTTTTCACCAATTTGTTCAGCAGTACTAATGATTATAGATATATCTATCAAGTAACAGCTATTGCATACGAAAAAAACAATAAAGTTGAGTTTGATAGCTTGGCCGATAAAATGCTAGTAGATGCTATTTCTGACTCAACCATAGCCAGTACTGCTATTGATTTTCCAGGTCCTTTGAGCGGTCAACCTCAATACATTCCTCTAGATGCAGCAACGCTTTTCTTGAAAGGTAAATATGCCATGGATAAAGAAGGCGATATTAATACTGCAGTGGCATACTACAGTCAGGCTTTAGGAAAATATGAATCATTTGAGCTCCCTTACTATTACCTTCAGCAAATTGAGCAAATGAGCCAGGGAAGGAGATAACTCACTTCTTCCATTTTATCTCTTCTTTTCCTTCCTTGAACAAAAGGGCTCTGCTTAAAACAAATAGATAATCGCTGAGTCTATTAAGGTATTGAATGACCAATGAATAGTCGCGGTCTAACACCACAACTCGTCGTTCTGCTCGTCGGCAAATAGTTCTTGCCATTTGTGCATTAGCAGATGATACAGATCCTCCAGGTAAAATAAAACTATTGAGCTTAGGTAAGAAATCATTCATTTTATCAATCTCAGTTTCAATTGCTTCTATATCGCTTTGGGCAATTTCTGGAAGTTGAATATTAAGCTCACGCTCAGTG
>CBDUMX010000305.1:0-1923 GCA_965368435.1 uncultured bacterium | reverse complement strand
GGTTTGGCAAGAGTACTGGTACAAGAACTCTCAGTGCAATGCTGAATGACGCCTTAGCGGTTTATAGATTCTTTGAACATATTCAACTTCCTCATATAATTTACGGCAGATCTCTTGGTGGTGCCTTTGCATCCCATGTTGCCTTAGTGAATCAGCTCGATAAGCTTATACTCGAATCTACCTTTACCAGAACCGCACATATTGTCCTTCCATTTTCTGCAGGTGTACCTCGACTGTTTTTGCTAAGATTTCCATTTCAGAGTATTCAAAATCTTAAAAGTTTTGAGGGCGAGCTTACTATAATTCACGGTAAAAAAGATGTTCTCGTTCCTGTGAGTCACGCTAAAAAATTAAATCAGTTAGCAAAAAGTAAAAAGAAAAAAATGTTCCTAATAGATGGTGGTACACACTGGAATCTTCCAGATCTCGAGGCTTATTGGGAAGCACTGTCTGAAACCCTAAATTAAATATTACAAAGAACTGCTGCGGCTATTGCTGCAGTTTCTGTTCTCAGTCGGCTTTCACCTAGACCCAATGACTTGAATCCCTTTGCTAAAGCAGCTTCAACTTCTTCAGGTGTGAAATCTCCTTCTGGACCAATAAGAACTAAGATCTCATCGCTTTTCACCAAATCCCTGAGATTCTCCATTTGATAGCCATCGATGCAATGGGCTATGTATGGACTTTTATGTTCTTTTTGAATTATATCTTGAAATGATATTTCGCTGAAACTCGGCAAATAAAACCTGAGCGATTGCTTCATAGCTCCTACAGCTTTCTTCTGTGTACGCTCCATATTGATTTTACTGCGCTCTGTGCGTTCAGTATTAATGAAAAAGACTTCCTCCACCCCTATTTCAACTACTTTTTCAATAAGCCATTCAAGCCTATCCCTATTCTTTGTCGGCGCTATGGCTAGACTTAAATTAGTCGATTTTTCTTTCTCTTCTATATTTAATATAGTGCATTCTACTTCGCGTTTTCCAACTATATCTATACCGCATTTATAGAGCTTACCCTTTCCATCAATAACTTGTATAATATCACCAATTCTTTTTCTCAAAACCAAACTGCAATGCGCTGCTTCTTGGTCGGTTAGATAAAGCTTATCGCCAGAAATTCTAGTGGAATAAAACAGTTGTTGCAAATGGTTCATGAATAAAAAACTCTTAATTGAGATTTTTCAACTCACTTACTAATTCAGTTAAGACTTTTTTAGCATCTCCGAATAACATAGAGGTCTTATCGTGGAAGAACAATTGATTTTGTATTCCAGCATAGCCCGCATTCATGGATCGCTTATTCACTATTACATTTTTCGCATCTTCAACTTCTAGTATTGGCATTCCGTAAATTGGACTAGATGGATCTGTTTTAGCCGCGGGGTTTACAACATCATTCGCACCAACGATTAATACAACATCAGTTTGAGCAAATTCGGGGTTTACCTCTTCCATTTCTTTCAGTTTGTGGTATTCAACATTACTTTCTGCTAGAAGCACATTCATATGACCAGGCATTCTACCCGCAACTGGATGAACTGCATAGGCCACTTCAACTCCATTGCTTTCAAGTAATTGCTCAAGTTCATTGATAATGTGTTGGGCTTGTGCAACTGCCAAACCATAACCTGGTACTATGAGAACTTTTTTAGAATAGTTCATTAAGACAGCAAGATCGCTCACTCCTATTTCCTTGATATTGCCTCCTTCGTCTCCTCCTGCTGGCCCCTCTGCACCGCCAAATGCACCAAAGATTACATTGAACAATGGTCGGTTCATCGCCTTGCACATCACCAAGGTCAAAAGTGTCCCTGCTGAACCTACTAAAATCCCTCCAGTTAGCATAACTTGGTTATTGTATAGGAATCCACCAAAAGCGGCTGCCAATCCTGTAAATGAATTGAGTAAGGATATCACAACA
>CBDUMX010000304.1:0-1954 GCA_965368435.1 uncultured bacterium | reverse complement strand
CCGCGGATGTCATCACTTTAGCAAATGGCTCCAAAGTTTCTGCTAGCCAGCTACTAAACCTATTTATGTTTCCTCCTCAAATGCAACATCAATATGTTGACAAATTGAGCGGTGGCGAAAAACGCAGATTATATCTGTTAACGGTGCTCATGAAAAATCCAAATTTTCTAATATTAGATGAGCCTACAAATGATTTAGACATTCTAACACTCAATAAATTAGAGTCATTTCTCAATGATTTTGCCGGCTGCATATTACTGGTTTCACACGATCGCTATTTTCTAGATAGCATTACGGACCACCTTTTTGTTTTTGAAGGTAATGGAGTACTTAGAAATTTTAACGGCAATTACTCTGAATACCGACTTGCGGAAGAACAAAAATCTGCATCTCAAAAGAAAAGTCAACATGCCGAAAAAGCATCAACTCTTAGCAAACAGGAAAAAGTAAAGACAAAACTTAGCTATAAAGAGCAGTATGAATTGGATCAGCTGACTGAACAAATTGAACGATTAGAACAAGAAAAGGGCGAGCTTGAAAAACAGCTTATTGAGAACTCTGAAGACTATGAGCTCATAATGAAAGCTACAGAGCGTATGGGGCTACTTATAACAGAACTCAATGAAAAATCAGATAGATGGTTAGAACTCAGTGAGTTTGCCTAAGCCTTAGCCTGTGTGTTTTTCAAATAATCTATACAGTCCTTAAAGTTTTTAAAAATTTGTTCTTCAGGAATTAAATCGGGTATCGCATCAATGCGTTCAAGTAAATATCTCGGTTGTTCTACTAGTCCAACTAACAATACCCTTGTGTCTTTACTAACTAAGTTTACCAGTACATCTTCTAGAGCGTACAAGCCAGACTGGTCCATATAATTCATTCTGCCCAATCTAAATATCACTGTATTGGCATCGTCCGGTATTTGTTGAGCGAGTTGCTGAAACTCACTACTAGAACCAAAGAATAAAGGTCCCTTGATATGTTTAATATAAGTGCCTTTTAATATTTCAGATGAAACTCCAAATTCATCAGTCCATTTTTCTTCCTTTTCTAATGATTTAACGGCAGATCGCTCAGCCATTAGCTCACCAATGTTTCGCATAAACATCAATGAAGAAATAACTAATCCTATGCCTACAGCATAGACTAAATTCCATACTGCCGAAAGCACCATCACGGTTAACATTATAACAACTTCCGCTTTGGGTATGTATGGGATGGCCTTTAGTCCTTTGAAGTCCATTACATTTATTCCAACAGTAATCAATATACCTGCTAAAACGGCAGCAGGGATTTGAGAAGCTATAGGTCCTAATGCCAATAAAATAACTACCAAAAGCACGCTTGAAATCATGCCTGAAAGTCTAGTCTTACCTCCTGCATTGATATTCACTACTGTTCTTATAGTTGCACCTGCACCTGGCAATCCTCCGAATATAGCTGCCACACTATTCCCTATTCCTTGTCCAATCAGCTCCTTATTAGGCTTGTGCTTAGTTCTAGTCATATTATCTGCTACCACAGAAGTAAGCAGCGAATCTATAGCTCCAAGAAGTGCTAAAGACAATGCAGTAAAAATATATGGTGTGAGGCTTGTAAAGCTGAAACTTGCAAAGATTTTTAAATTGGGAACAGGCAGTCCGCTTGGTATCTGATCTATGGTGCGATAATCAAACTTAAATAGCACTGCAATACCCGACATTAGTAAAAGCGCAACCAAGGTACTCGGTATGCGTTTGGTAATTCTTTTAAATAGAAATATGATAATGATAGTCCCAAGAGCAAGTAAGAACTCCAACCAATTTATCTGTTTTACGGCACGTGGTAATACCTTTATAGCTCCATCAACACCAGATGCTTCTTTGCCCGCTAATGTTTGAGATTCTACTAAAATTTGCTCTTCTGTAATATGTTCTGCTTTCTTTATGGTCTCTTGAAAATTTTCCAAAACCAT
>CBDUMX010000303.1:0-1964 GCA_965368435.1 uncultured bacterium | reverse complement strand
TGAGCTATCAAGTGGCACATTACTACAGACGCAATAAAAATTACAAGTGGAAGTTTTACCTCAATAGCATTCTTAAACGAAATATGTATACTGCTGAACAAATGATTTATAATCAGCGCAAGATGAAGCTTAATTTCCCCATTAAAGAGTTTAAAAGCTGGGACGAAAATGCATTTAATACTGAAGCATATAATCTGGCTAGAATCAGAAATCTAGGCATGGATAAAAGCTATAATTCAATTAACTATTCAAATACCTTTGAAGTTGATTTGGGAGAAGATATAGATGATTTTATTCAAATTTACGGACTAGAAGTATACGCTAAGGGAATTGGATTAATACGAAAGGAATACATAAACACCGAAACACAAAATGGCAAGACCAAAGGTAGCGCTTATACAAAAACTCTTCTGTCGACAAACTGGAAGTAGAATGCTTCTTGTACTCTTATTGCTATTCTTTGAGTTGCAATTGAGTGCCCAGAACAAAGAAAATGCATTCATAATTTACTTTACCGATAAATTAATCAATGAGGATGCAAATATTCTTTCTCAAAAAGCACTAGAACGAAGATCAAAATACAATATTCCATTGAGTAGGGAAGATTATCCTGTAGACCAAGCTTATATAGACAGGGTATGCGCAGATACCAGTATACATTTCAGATACGCACTTAAGTGGCATAATGCTATTGTTGTCTCTTCAAGACAGTCAGAGCTCATTCAAATCAAAAATGAAAGCTTTGTAAAAAAAGTAGCTTATGTTGGAAAGACCACGGTTAATACAAGATTTGCAGAGCAAATACGACCACTCTTCAATTATGCTAAACAGACTGATATAGTCACGGATAATTTGAGTAAGCAAGACTACGGAAAATCATTTGATCAATTAGAGCAGATTGGAGTTGATAAGATGCACTCCTTAGGATATGACGGTGAAGGCATCTACGTAGCAGTTTTCGATGCGGGCTTTATGAATGTAAATGTTTTATCGTCTTACACCCGACTGCGCGCTAACATGAAACTATTTTCCGGATATGATTTAGTTGATTTAGACAATATTCTAACAGATACTGATAATCACGGTACTGCTGTAAGTTCATGCATGGCTTCTTTTGATAAAGGGAAATTTATCGGAGGTTCGCCAAATGCTACATTCTTTCTCTTTAGAACAGAAAACTCGGCAACGGAATATCCTTTAGAAGAACTAAATTGGTGTAAGGCGGCAGAAATAGCTGACAGTCTTGGTGTTGACATGATTAGCTCTTCACTAGGTTATACGCAATACGATGATACTTCTTTGAGTTACCGCCATAAAGATTTAAACGGCACCACTTCTTATATTTCTTTCTCCGCGCGTAAACTTGTTGAACGAGGAGTATTAGTGGTTAACAGCGCTGGAAATGAAGGCGACGACCATTGGTTAAAAATTGGCACTCCAAGTGATGTCCCCGAAGTTCTAAGCGTTGGCGCTGTCGACATTAATAATAAAATTGGCAGCTTTAGCAGTAGAGGACTTAATGCAAATGGGGTGATTAAACCTGATTTATGTGCTCTAGGTGTCAAAGCAACAGTGTCTAGTACCTATGGTAGTTATTATCAAGGATTTGGAACTTCCTATGCAACTCCTATCCTATCAAGTGGCATAGCATGTCTGATGCAGGCACATCCGGATAAAAATCCGTATGAAATTGCAACTGCACTCAGACTTTCTGCAAGCAGAAATGCTTTCCCTGATTCAGTCTATGGTTACGGTGTTGCCAATATATATGCAGCTCATATTTTACTCGATTCTAGCAAGCAACTCTACCCCACATTGCTAGACAGTGGACTTCATCTGCTTTTATACAAAATGGGATATGAAACTACTGAAATTAAAGTTTCAGAAAAGAGATCTTTCTTGTTGTTTTTCAAGCGTTTAACGCCTGTACAGAAACTTAAAATACAGAGTGATTTAGCATTGCA
>CBDUMX010000302.1:0-1990 GCA_965368435.1 uncultured bacterium | reverse complement strand
AAGTCAGTTATGAAAGAGAATCAATTTGCGTTTTAATCGACGCGAGAAGAATGGATGTTTATTCTAAATTCTATACGCCTGACGGAAAGGCTAGCGAAGCAGAGTTTTGCACTTTAAGCGAGGAGTTTCACATCAAAAAATTAGAGAATGGCAAAGTAGTATTTGTAGGTTCTGGATCAGAAAAGCTAAAAGACATATTGAAACACCCCAATGCTACGTTTAAAACGGTATATGCTGAAGCCAAAGATTTAGCTGTTATAGCCCTTAAAAAATGGGATGAACAAGATTTCGAAGATGTGGCCTACTTTGAACCGAACTATATAAAAGCAGTACATATAACGGCTGCTAAAAAAACAAACTTTAACTGAGATAAACTATAGGATGAAGCTAATTCTAAAATCAAAATTGTTGCTATTCTGTCTGCTACAAGGCATTCAGCTTAAAGCTCAAACGCCATCAAATCAACTTGAATTTGCTTATGGAATGAGCTTAAAATCAGGACTTATCAAAACAGTTTTAAATCAGAAAAAGAATGTTGAGGTAAGTGGAACATCAGTAGTAATCTTTGGATATGAGCGCCGATTAGCTCCTGTATTTGGTCTTGGTTTAAACTATACTACACAAACTCTAAGCGGTTCATATCTGTTTGAAGCGGAGGTAAACAATCAAACTGTAGATGAGAGCATGTTCTTTGAATACAAGCGATATGCAATCGTTATAGAACCCAAATTTTACTACCCCCTAAAAATGGAAAATTTAGAACTTTATACTAGTTTAAGACTGGGCTTTAAGAAAGAGAAGATAGATGCGAATACCACTAATAACACTTTAAATGAAGTATTGAAACTTACAGATTTATTGGTGGGCAATCCTGTTAATGCAAGCATTACACCTTTGGGAATAAACTATTTCCCAATAAAAAATGCTGGCATTGGTTTAGCGGGAAATTTTGGTCCCACATATTTCACCAAAGCCAGCATTTTCTTAAGATTCTAGTTACTGCTTAGCGCTGAATGTATTGTTTAAGCCTTTATGTTCGGTGAGGTCAATTTTAAGTGAACCCACATAAATTTCAGTTTTAACTCTTACTGGAATTTTATTCTCATCTGCACTTACCCAGACAGTCATTCCCTCTTCATCTTTAAATACTCTGTCTACCACCAACTGGGGTCTTAACATGTGACACTCAACTTTACCCACATCAGTCTTAATGGTTTCCTTTCCTAAGTACTTAAATTTCAAATTATAAATCTCCTGATCTAAGTATATATCTAGTGGAAATGTTTGTCCAATATAGGCATTGTCGAAATTGATAGTTCTAGCATAGAATACCGCACTAATCACATCTTGAACATAAGCAGGCATTTCCATATTTTTCTTTTTACCTGTGAGATATTTCTTCTCATGGTCATAGAAAACCAAGTCTAAATCCTTATAGCTGTCCTCTTCAACAGATTTAAAGTATTTCAAAGGTGCCAAACTTTGACTGTCTAAATAGGTTTCAAAGTGGTCTCTTACTTTATACGCCCAATCAAAAGAGCGGTATGTTTTGCCGTAGCCTGTAATATTATAGGTAGTTCTGCCTTTAATCTTTACCGGCTTAGGAGCAACTTTAATGGTGATTTTAGCCGCATTTATCCAGCCATAGTGAACTCTATATGTCAATTCCTCACCAAAGGTGAAGGCTTTATTCTTAATAGTTCTAGATCCAGCAACTGTTGCCGTTTTATTTGTAAAGGCAGTACTTGCCAATACAATACCAATGATCAAAATACTTTTAACTGTTTTCATAGCTTAAGTTTGATAAATGAAATACAAAGTTCATACCAATACAAATTTCTCTCATTTTTCGAGCTAAAATCGCTTCTTTGCAGCATTATTTTACTATGTCGTCAATAAAAAGAGGCCTACTTTACACTTTTATTCTACAATTTTTGTTCATTTCTGTGTACAGTCAATACGATAATTCATTCTTTGATGCTGATAAATA
>CBDUMX010000301.1:0-2004 GCA_965368435.1 uncultured bacterium | reverse complement strand
GCCTTTTTAAATATATCAAATAAGCCCATATCCGTATAAACAAAAAAAGCTCCCTTACTTTATGAGGAAGCTTTTAAAAATTCTTATAGCAAATTATTTTGCTAGATGCTCTTTAACTGCATCTCCAGGAACCATTTCTTCTCGGAATGAATATGCACCAGTCTTAGGTGATTTAACACATCTAATTACTTTGGCCCATTCTTTACCTGTTCCTTCTTTCTTTAATGTTGCAACAACCTTCTTTGCCATCTTATTTAATTTCTTTATGAACGGTTACCTTCTTCATGTACTTGTTGTACTTCTTAAGTTCTAAACGCTCTGTTGTATTTCTTTTGTTTTTAGTGGTAATGTATCTCGACATACCAGGAATGTTAGTACCCTTTTGTTCAGTGCATTCTAAAATTACTTGAACTCTATTTCCTTTCTTCGCCATAATTAAATCTTACCAGTTTTTAATAAACTGTTTAAACAAGCAGTTATTCCTTTTTTATTAATTGTTTTTAGCGCAGATGTGCTCACTTTTAAAGTGATCCATTCATCTTGCTCCGGAAGATAAAACTTCTTAGTTTGAAGATTTGGATAAAATCTTCTCTTAGTCTTGTGGTTAGAGTGAGACACTCTGTTTCCAGTCAAGGCTTTTTTTCCGGTTAAATCACATACTCTAGACATTCCTCTGAAAATTTGGGCTGCAAAGATGTCAATATTTTTTGATTTATCAAATAGCTAAGGATATAAAAGATATTTTTTTCTCATCTCTTTATATTTCGCTAAATCTTTTTGCCACGAGCTTCTAATCTCAGCTGCTGTTAAGCCTTGCTCTATCTGCGATTTGAGCAGTTTGGTGCCGCATAGTTTAAAAAAGTAATCTTTAAAATAATCACCATTGGTTGAGCTGTTATTTGTTTGATAAAAGAGAATAAGGTAGTCTAAATTGAGTTTTGGGTCGGCGAAGAGGCTACTATCAGCCACATCAGGCACTTCTATCCCACCGCAGACTTCACCTAAATACTTTGGATTCTCAGAAACTCCAGCAATGCTGCGCGGAGTGAAAAAAACATTGCCTTTAAAGCCTGGGCGTCCTAACTGCTGAAAGGGTTGGTCAGTGCCCCTTCCCACACTTACGTTGGTACCTTCAAACAATCCTAAATAAGGATAGAGATATACCGAATTCATATTGGGTAAGTTGGGACTAGGGGCAATAGGAAGACTGTATAAAACATCATGATTGTAATTCTTACAAGCAATTACTTCAAGCTTACATTGCAAGCCATTATTAAGCCAAGCCTCTCCATTGATCATTAAGGCCAACTCTCCTACCGTCAATCCGTGAACTATAGGTATTTGATGCATTCCAATAAATGACTGGTATTCAATGTTTAATACCGGACCATCAATATAAAATCCATTGGGATTCGGGCGATCAAGCACTATCATTTCTTTATCGTATTCTGCACAGGCTTCCATTACGTAATGCATGGTAGAAATAAAAGTGTAGAAGCGAACACCAACATCTTGAATATCAAACACTACCACATCAACATCACTCAGCATTTGTTCTGTTGGTTTTTTAGAATTTCCGTAAAGTGAAACTACTTTTAAGCCCGTTTTACTATCTATCCCACTGTGAATAGTTGCGCCATCACTGTGATCGCCTCTAAACCCGTGTTCTGGAGCAAATACCTTGACAATTTCCACTCCCAAGGATTGCATGCTATCTATTAAGTGGGTATTCTCAATTACGGAAGTTTGGTTAACAACAAAGGCAACTCGTTTCCCCAATAATTTATCAATATATAGATTTAGTTGTTCAGCACCAGTCTGAACAGACTTTGCAGATATAGATAAAGAATTTTCATTCTTATTGGTCTCAACAGCTGATTTGCATGCCGAAAACCACATCATAGTGCAACTTAATAAAATAAGTTTCTTCATTTAGTTTAATCTTGCATTTCAAAAGTATGCTATTTGGATATTACATAGCCAAAAAACTAGCGCGCAAATCTG
>CBDUMX010000300.1:0-2006 GCA_965368435.1 uncultured bacterium | reverse complement strand
CAAAGAAAACAAACCAAATATTAGCTAAAGCGTTAAATCAATGATGTGGCATCCTATTTGTATATTTCCAAACATGACAAGAGTGAAAGCTTCCTTTAGTATACTAATACTTCTAATATTGAGTTTCACCGCAAGCGCTGAAAAGACTGGTGGTGATTATGAATTTACCATAAATGGGAATATCGATTTAGAACCCAACAGTTTAATTGTTGTAGGGAGAATTGCAAAAGAGCAGTTGGAAATCATGGACAGTGTGTACACTGATGACAAAGGCAATTTTCAATATCTAGGAACAGAAAAAGAATCAACCATTTATTATTTAACATTTTTAGGATCTAACCCACCAGGTGTTCCATTGGTAGTTGAGAACGGAGCTAAGATCCAATTAAAAATTGAAAATCTAGAAGGATATCCGTATACAGTTAAAGGCGGAAAGTACAATGCTGACATGCATAAATTGCACGGCATTTACACTAAATATGATGCGCTTATGCGCGCTTGGAATGCCGAAAAAGAGTCGCTAGAGCCAGCAGACTTAAGTAAAGAAAAGCAAGTAGAACTCAATAATAGATACAATTCAATACTAGTTTCTCGGACATCGGAAATTGAAGACTTTGTGCGCAATGCACCCGCATCACCAGTTACCTTCTTTGCCGTTAGATTTATGTTTTCGAGACCTGAACCTAAGCTAATCATAATAGCAAATGATAAGATGACGGCCTCTATGCCGGAGTCTGATTACACTCAAATCATCGCTAAAATAAGAGAATCACTTGGCGATGCTGTTGAAGGTGCAATGGCGCCTGAAATCATGTTGAAAAATCCAGAAGGCGATACAGTTTTACTATCATCACTTAAAGGCAAAGTGGTCTTGATTGATTTTTGGGCGAGCTGGTGTGGTCCTTGTAGGGCTGCCAATCCTCATGTAAAGGAAATTTATGCTAAATACCGCGATCAGGGATTTGAGATTTTTGGAGTTGCCTTAGATTATGAAAAATCTAAATGGACCACCGCTATTTTACAAGATGGCCTCGATTGGGTACATGTCAGCGACCTTAGAGGCTGGAGTTCAACTGCGGCCAAGGCATATGGAGTTCATTCTATCCCTCAAACATTCTTAATTGATAAAGAAGGCAGAATTCACAGAGCTGGGATGGGAGTGGATAAATCCGGCGCTGGTACAGAAGAACTTGAGGCAGAAATTGAATTCCTTTTAAATCAAAACTAAATCAATCATCAACTTAATATTCTCTTAACTTTGAGGTAAGATTTAATTCTTCAAGGCAGGCTTACTTTGCACTTAATGGCAACCAAAATATTGATTGTTGACGATGAAAGAGACATCGTAGAACTGTTAAAATACAATCTTGAAAAAGAAGGGTATAACTGCAAAACAGCAAATAATGGCAAAGAGGCTTTAGCAAAAATTGATAAATTTAATCCCGATATGGTTCTTCTAGATATCATGATGCCCGAAATGGATGGCATCGAAACCTGTAGAAGAATTAGAAATCTAGAGAATTTTAAAAATATCTATATCGTTTTTCTAACAGCTAGAAATGAGGAGTATTCAGAATTAGCTGGATTTGAAATGGGGGCAGATGACTATATCACCAAGCCTATTAAACCTCGTGTTTTACTCAGTAGAATTAAAGCTATCCTCAAACGCGACAAACAATTAGATGAGAAAGATGGCGATATAGATGCGGGCAATGTTAAAATTAACAGAAGCACCTATTCCGTTAGCATTAACAATAAAGAAATCAATCTTCCCAAAAAAGAGTTTGAATTATTATACCTATTGGCTTCAAAACCTGGAAAAGTTTTCACAAGAGAAGTAATTCTAAATGATGTTTGGGGGAATGAAGTTTTTGTTGGAGATAGAACAATCGATGTCCATATTAGAAAGATAAGAGAGAAGATAGGGGATAAAAAAATTAAAACCATCAAAGGAGTTGGTTATAAATTTGAAGTGTGAATCTAAACCCCAACTCGGGTTATATTGC
>CBDUMX010000299.1:0-2026 GCA_965368435.1 uncultured bacterium | reverse complement strand
GTAAGTTTAACATTCGATAATCCAGTACCTCAAGTAGGTGGAGGTTCTCATGTAACTGATGCCAGATATGTGGAAGTGAAAATGCAATACACTTTCCTCGAAATGCCAGAGAATGATTATCGTCCGAGATTCGACGATCCAAGAGTGGGTTATTTCGTTGATCAAATGAATAATGTAACAACTTATAATTACCCAAACTACCATGACCTTATTCACCGCTGGCATCTGGTTAAAAAAGAACCTAAAGCTGCCCTTAGCGAGCCCGTTGAACCTATTACCTGGTGGGTAGAAAACACCACTCCAGTGGAATATCGAGATATAATACTCGCCGCAGGTGAGAAATGGAATATGGCTTTTGAACAGGCAGGCTTCAAAAATGCTGTGGTTATGAAAATGATGCCAGATACAGCCACATGGGATCCTGCTGATGTCCGTTATAATGTTATCCGTTGGGTTGCTTCCGACTTAGGTTTTGCGATAGGTCCTAGCTTTGTCAACCCCCGCACGGGACAAATCCTGGGCGCAGACATAACTATTGATTTTGGTATGTTGTTGTTCTCTTTGGACGAAGAACAACTATCACAAGTTGGACTAGATGGTCACGATTATCAGCTAGACCAAGCTAACGACGAACATCACAAGCACTACTGTTCTATGGCAAAAGAGATGAAAGCTCAACAAGGTCTTGCATTAGCTATGCTTCACGCCAATGGTGCATCTGATTTAGAACTGAAGAAACTGACTGAACAATTCATGACTGAATTGATTCTGCATGAAATGGGACATACAATGGGACTAGCACATAATATGAAAGCTAGTAATATGCTAACACTTGAAGAAGCTCACGACACTAGTTTAACACGTAAAATTGGGACTACAGCTTCTATAATGGATTACACTATTGTAAATGTTCACTCTGATCCAGCTAAACAAGGAGATTATTACTCCACTGTTCCTGGACCTTACGACAAATGGGCCATTGAATATGGCTATACCCAATTCTCAGAAAGTGAAGAAGCTGAAGGTCTAAAGAAAATATTGAAAAAGAGCTCCGACCCAAGACTTGATTTTGGTAATGATGCCGATATAGTTAGTTCATGGAGTGGTGTAGACCCTCGTGTCATGACCTGGGATATGAGCAAGGATGTGGTAGAATATGCCGTTGATCGCTGCAATGGAATCAACGATAGAATGGATAAACTTCAAATGAGTTTTGTCCAAAAAGATGCCTCATACCAGAAACTTTTATTCATGTATTATATGATGCAAAGAGGCCGAAGCAGCATGGCTAGATCTGTAAGTAGATATATTGGAGGTATTTATGTGAACAGAAACTTCCCTGAAGAATTAGGAGCAAATATGCCATATACTCCGGTAAGCGAAGACTATCAAAAACGGGCAATGAATTTTCTAGCCACTTACATATTTGCTCCTGATGCATTTAGCGCTGATCGAGCCCTTTATCCATATTTACAACCACAACGCAGGGGTTGGAACTTCGGCGGGAGAACTGAAGACCCAAAAATTCAGAGTTTGGTATTGGGAATACAGATGCAAGCCCTTAGTTATATTATGAGTGCGAGCACATTACACAGAGTTAATAATACCTCATTGTATGGCAATACTTATAGCGTTGACGAAGTGCTTGCTGATCTTGTAGATGCATGCTTTAAAGAAGACCTCAAAGGAGATGTAAACCTCTTCCGTCAAAACCTTCAAACTGCATTAGTTAAACGACTTGTAGCAGCTGCCAAAAATAAAGGAGGAGCCTATGATAATGCTTCCAGCTCTGCTGCATTGGCCCAATTACAGTCCCTCGACAAGCAACTAAAGAAAAATAAAGGCAAAGGGCTTACGAAAGCGCATAGAGCGAAGTTGAGGATGATGATCGAAGAAATTGAGGATTGAGGATTAGTTGGAGGGTTTGGTGCTGAAGGGACGGAGGGACGATAGGACCAAGTAAATTGAGGATTGAGAATTGAGGATTGAGAATTGAGAATTGAGAATTAAGAATTTCCACCTTCAC
>CBDUMX010000298.1:0-2033 GCA_965368435.1 uncultured bacterium | reverse complement strand
AGTAAATAGTACACAATTACTATTATGGGTAAAAAAATAAGATATGAAACAGAGTTAAAAAGCAATAGCTATACTTATTTGCAGAAACAAAAATAATCGGCTTTGCTTCGTCTGCTATATTTACTCTGTTTTTTACTCAGCTTGATACAATCTCAGGCACAGTTTTCAATGCTGGATTCTATTAAGCTAGCTACAAAATCAAAACCTCGTTTATTTGTCGGCTTTCACAATAGAAATACATTTATCAAAGCAAATACAGTGAAACTCTACGGTTTAGTTGCTGGTGTGGATTATGATGAAAAAGCAAAGTTTTTTATAGGCTTTTACGGTTTAAGTGATGCAGATAGTCGCTTGCTGTTAAACGACAATAGGTTTACTGATGATAGTGTTTACAGGTCGCTGAATATCAACAATCTAAGTCTTGGCATGGAGTATAGTCTCTACCAAAAAAACAGATTGAATATCATGTGGCCAATTCAAATAGGTATTGGTTCAGCAGTTACTAATTACAAAAGTTCTGATAGTCTTCTATTACAAGATGCTTTTAGTATTTTTCCTTTAGAATCAGGAGTTAATGCCTATTACAAAATAATAGATTGGATGATACTCAAATCAGGTGTTGGTTATCGCCTCAGTCTAGGGAATGCAGAAGCTATAAAATTAAGCTCCCCCTATTACAACATTGGCATCGCCATACGTATAGGTGAGCTCTGCAGAGACATCAAATCACTTACGGATTAGAATCTGAGGCCTGCTCTTCAAGGAGATGATCTACTATCTTGCTAACATCCTTAGCAGCTATCTTTTTAAAGCGAATTTTCTTCTCTCGGTCTAAAACATAAATCTGCGGGGTGCTGATAATATTATAATCATCCCTAAAATCATCTTCGCCAAAGGCATTGGCAACATTTATGAATTTCAATTCATTCTTTCTTACATAGTCTTTCCATCCCTGCCAATTTCCCTGAGTGTAAACTGCATATATTTCAACTTCTTGCTTATTACAGCTATCGTAATAGGCCTTTAAGATTGGCATCTCTTTCTTGCAATGTCCACAATCAATATCCCAGAAAACCAATACTGTAACAGGCTTCTGAATGTCATGCATTACCACTCGTTTAGAGAAAGTAGAATCCGGCATGCTTAAATTAGGAGCAACCAAATCGCATAATGAAGGTGCCATTTTAGCACTTTGTTCGCACATTTCTGCCCTAAATGATGAGTCGGCCCAAAACGCACGTCCATTGCAATAATAATTCTTGGTAATATGATATAGAGCCTTGTCGAAACACATGTACTTCGACTTCTGATAGTAATCTAGTAAGAAATGTATAGTGTATTTAAATTGATCTTTGCTCCCCTCTGCTTCCATCCTATTAATCAGCTCATCCGCTAGCATAATTGAAGTATCTGGAATGGGTGGAACATAACTTCCGAAGTATTCTTTCAACTTAGTGTGAAAAATAGGAGTTCTTACCAAACCGTCTTCTCCATTATCAATATTATCCCAAAAATGATCTCGGGTATAGAGGTATGTGTATACATTCTTGGCAGAATCACTCATTCCAGGTTTTGCTGTAGGAACTTCTACATCTTGCATAGCCTTATACACTTTACCTATAAACAACTCTGAATTTGTAGCTGCAATTTCTCGTCTTTTCAAACTCACATCTCTGCCCAATTGAGACAATTTTTCGCGAAGTTTTTCCTTTTCCTTATCGGTTTTTGCGCTATCAATTTGTGTGCGTATCGCTCCAGCCAAAACACCTTGTTCAGCCGCAAATTTGTTAAATTGATAAAACACTTGATTTTCCCAGCTTCCCTTTACTATCATTTTAGCTGGGTCTAAAAGCGTATCCGTTTCGAATGAATATTTCATTTGGTCTTCATCATCCGAAATAACTATTTCAAAGTACTTGCGATTTGGAAGAACAACTAGGTAAATACCTGTTTCAAGGGCGTCTTTTCCTTTAAACACATGCTGACCTCTATAACACTCAGAGGTATCGCGCAAATACTGCTTATCGCCAAAA
>CBDUMX010000297.1:0-2071 GCA_965368435.1 uncultured bacterium | reverse complement strand
GGCGACAGTCCCCAATAGCCTTCATCATCATCCAGTATAGCATAATAATCATCTGAACAGTGAGATGCGGCTGGTAAGAAAGAGTTGAAACTTTGATAAATTGGGACAAAATTGGTGTTGTTGCTAATTCGATCTTTATAGTCATAACTGGCATCGCCAAAAAGACATAGATATTTAAGTTCGGTTCCTATAGATTGACCTCTGTCGTATATCAGCTTTACAAAATCGCGGATTGCAGTGATATCTTGAGAACCTGATGAAAACTCATTATATATTTGATTTACATCAACAACAGTAACGCTGATCCCTGAGCGATCTCTGTGAAATTGCGCAAGTCTCTCTGCCTCTGATATGAATGAAGCATGGGCAACGATGATATATTCAATATCTGAAAGTCCGTGTACGTTTTGATTTTCTATTTTACCAATGTATTCAGGACTTAAGGCATCGCTAGCTCTAAATAAAGTATAGCGTTCAAAATTAGCAGAATTAGTAGCTGAGATGAATGCGCGACTACTGCCGTCTGTAAATGTCTGCTGAACTTTTGGTCTAACAGGGTCACTTATATTCCAGATAGTATAGCTGTTGGCATCGGCAATTTGATATTTGCAATTGCCGTCAATAGCGCTTGCTGTGGCTAAGAATGGCTGTTGCCCTCCGTATGCTTTAAGTTCTCTTTTGCAGATCACATCAAAGTAATCAATCCAAGCCTTTGAATCGCTTAGAGGTTTAGAATACGAATAACTAATCTCTACATTTTCACTGATAGGATAGTTTTGTAGTGAATTGAATTTAGGACCTGCAGTATAATTGGCATCAAACTTTCCAGATACCGCTGCGTGCACTGAATTTATTTCAGAACTATTGAGTTTGATATTAATTAAGCTAGAGCTAAGCGATCTCGCAGAAGTAACTGTTTGAAGCAAAATCGGAGTCCCTAAATCAAGTCCGGGAATGGAATAAGAAAAATTCTTGACAGTCTGACTTCCACTCATTTCATTGCCCCACCACATTCTGCCAGAATGAATATGGTTAATTTCATCTAGTTCATGATGGATGACATAGTCGTATGAATTAACTGTTAAATCAAAAGGACTTCCTTGATTGGCATCTAAACTATCAATTTTTAAGCTTTTGCCATCATTCCATTTTAGGAAGTAATAGGCCTTAGATTCATAGTCGTTTTTTGAATAGCTAAATGTGCTATTGTTTAGATCATATGAGAGGTAATCAGGACCTTGAGCATACCACAATACATAATCGTTAGCGTCAAGTTGATCATTTTGGTTTTCATCATATATGAAAACCGAGTTTTCTCGGAGGTCTTCAGCTCTTGGGTTCGCAATAACTTCTGGAAGCATTGCGCCTCCATTACCGTATATTTTCAGTTCCGAAAGTTTAATACTTGACGTGCTAATACCTTGAGCACTGAGAAAGTCTTTAGTTATTTTGTAGACACCACTAGTAGTGATTGCAATTTTATAAATATCACCCGAACTGAGTACAGAAGTATATGTCTGGTCTTTTTTATAAAGAGGAGTGCTGCGACTACTTTTGAATGAGGTTTGAATCTGTACATCAAAGTCTGTCAATACCTCTATTCCTTCTGATGTTTTTCTCAGAGGAGTAATATTGATATTGGCGTATAGCTCACCTCGTATTCTAAGATATGCAATATCATAGTCAAATTCAGTATTTAGAAGATTACTCAAGCCAGAGTTTGGCATCAGTAAGCTGTTTTTACTTGTAATTTTAAGCTGAGATATTTCCTGGTTTTGCAGTTTGATTTGTTTGCTTAAAACCGGAATAAAATAATTGTCGACCAAATTTTCCTGACAATCATCGCACCATAAAGGTCTCTGTGTCAAGGTGTAGCCATCTTCTTCATCGGCGGTAAGTTCTGGCAATTGATGCCATTTGAGTTGAGCTTTAAAGTCTAAGGAGCTTTGACCAAAGTTTAGTTGATAGCACAGCAATAAGGCAATTAGAAAAATGAATTGTTTAAACATTAGCAATTATTCGGTGAGTATACAACATTAAAACCTCAATTTTATTGTTTCAGTTTGGAAGT
>CBDUMX010000296.1:0-2079 GCA_965368435.1 uncultured bacterium | reverse complement strand
AAAGTAGGTCGCCGCCATAACATTAAGTCCTCATCTCACGATGGGGACTTTTTTTTTGATGCATTTTTAGATTGCTTACAGACATTATTTAAAAGATTTCACTTCGCCAATCTAAAAGATATTTAATTTTGAGTCCTTATGGAATTATTCTTACAAGCAGAAACCTGGATTGCACTTCTAACTCTAACATTTCTAGAGATTGTATTAGGAGTTGACAATATCATTTTCATTTCCCTAGTAGCCAATAAACTGCCTGTTAAGGATCAGAAAAGAGTACGGCTCATTGGTCTATCACTAGCCCTTGTGTTTAGAATATTTCTACTGCTAGGTATTACCTATATCATTAAAGCTTCAGACCCACTGTTTGTAATCTTTGAAAATGAAATAAGTATTCGCGACTTAATTTTAATAGGAGGGGGATTGTTTTTACTCGCTAAAAGTACCACTGAAATTTATGCAAAAGTTGAACATAAAGAACATGCTGAGAAGGAAATCAAAACCCAAAGTGTTCGATCTGCAATTGTTCAGATTATTCTGCTTGATATCATTTTTAGCTTTGACTCAATACTAACAGCTGTGGGTTTGACAGATCATGTTATTCTCATGATAATCGCTGTGATACTGTCCATAATAGTAATGATGATTTTTGCTGGCAAGATCAGTAACTTTATTAATGCCCATCCTTCTTTGCAAATCTTAGCCTTG
Source organism: uncultured bacterium (assembly GCA_965368435.1). Lineage (GTDB taxonomy): Bacteria > Bacteroidota > Bacteroidia > NS11-12g > UBA9320 > JAHEKB01. The sequence continues at coordinate 1,374 of CBDUMX010000296.1, read as the reverse complement.
GCTTTCTTGATCTTAATAGGATTTATGTTGGCGATAGAAGGATTGGATTTCCATGTTCCAAAAGGTTATATCTATTTTGCAGTATTCTTCTCTCTACTTGTAGAAGTTTTGAATATGAGATTGAGGAAGATGTCAAGTGGGAAAACTTGATATTTAGAGCTTAATTTAATTAAATATGTGAGGGAAGCCATCTTGCTTAGTGAGCACGGGGGCCACCACCTCCTCCCCAGTAGCAAATGTAAAGCTACAAAGATTTGCTGTCATTAATTTTCTCTTGAACGAAACCATTTTTCTCCCGTTCGTCAATTAAGCGAACCTATAGAGCAACTCTTTTTTTATTCAGCTCGTCCAATTGGTATCATGAAAAACCTAATTACTCTTTCCATCTTAATCTGCCTATCTTTTTTTAGCACTGCTAAAGTCTTATTACCTTCTGAAAACACTACTCTTTACAAGCATTTGCTTGAAGTCAATGCTCAATGGGAACAATATAAAAGTGCGTGCCCCGACAAAACGATAGAGTTCAAGTCTGAGGAAGAAAGAATTCAGATGCACTTGCATTTAGTGCTTAAGCATTTACGAGCTATTTCGACAATTAGATTAACGAAAGAACAATATACCAATAGACAAACACTGCTTAATGCCTTAGAGCGATATAAGAATTATGGACAGTTTCCTTTAAACAAATACCACAATGCGAGAACTCCATATTTTATTGATGATTATGGTACTCATTGTGCTGTGGGCTATCTGATGGCCTATTCTGGACACCAAGCTTTGTCAATTACTATTAGTGACAATCAAAATTTCAACTATCTAATTGATATCAAACATGAATCTTTGAGTCATTGGGCCGAAGAGTTTGGTTTTAGCTTAGCAGAATTGAAATGGATACAACCTTCATATAGTCCTGTGGAACGTTTTGACCCAGTTGGCTTTGGTACTAACGGTAATGTCGTTGATCTGAGTTCCTATTATAATGGCTTTGTCATTGGAGGTGAATTCGATACGTTAGATGCTAAGCCATGTTTAAATATTGGCATTTATGAAAATAACCAACTAGCCTGTGTAGGTGACGGAATTGAAGGTATAGTAAATGCTGTAAATAATAATGGCACAGAGATATATGCTTGTGGGGCGCTATTAAACGATGGCGTGACATATCCATTAGCGTATTTCGATTCAATCTGGCATTTTGTAGATATACCTACAAGATCAGGTAGTAGAGCTAGTTGCTTTTATGTGGCTTGGAATAACCTTTATTTAGCAATTTCTCATGATTCACTTGAAGGGGAGCAAGAGATTTGGAAATTAGAAGATGGTAATTGGGAAAATTTAGGCTCAGTTAATGGAACGATCTATGCCATTGAATTG
>CBDUMX010000295.1:0-2091 GCA_965368435.1 uncultured bacterium | reverse complement strand
TTAGTGCAAAATACAGCCGTGAATTATACAAACAAAAAAAGAGAGCGAATGCTCTCTTCTTTTACTAATTATTTCAGTTTTTATTCAGTTTCCAACTCTTTCGAGGCGGTGTAACTCAGTTTAAGGGCATTCACTTGTCGCAGTTCTTGTTTAATGTCTTGAATGATACCCATTTTAACAATTTTATCTGCTTTCAATGATGTGGTCATATAAGGAATTTCCTTTTCTGCTTTTCTTGAGTTTTGCAGTATGATGAATTGTTGTATGTCATCAACGGTTGCAAATGCATCATCCAATTGTATTCTAGGAGTTGTTCCTACGCTAGGATCTAGTGGAGGACCAACAAATATATAATACAGCCTAGATTTCTTCTCCAGCTTTTCTACTTGTGTAGCTTTTGGTAATTGAGTTCTAACTTTCATCTCCTTGTCGCGCATCTTAGTTGCAACCATAAAGAAGAATAATAGCATGAAAACAATATCCGGTAGGGATGATGTGTTTATTGCTGGACTTTCCTTGCCTTTATTTTTTTTAAATTTCGACATTAGTTTCCTTCTGTATTAACTGGCTCTGCTTCCGAAAGTTTCTTAGGATATTTCGCTTTCACTTCCTTTGCTTGCTCTTCCGTTCTCAGCTTTGAGAACTCTAAACCAAATTTCTTTAAGGCATAATCATTACGAACCTTAGCATAGGCTGCGTCTAATTCATTATATACCTTTATATACATCTCATAAGAGGTTCCTCTATCGTGTTTCAGCGAAACAATTGCTTTGGTAGATGTAGTTGATAAAGTTGGGTCTTTACCTTCGTTAGTAAGATGTTTTATTGTCTTTTCACGGAGTTTATCAATTTGCATCAGTTGACCTTCTACCAGTAATTGGTCCGATGAGTTAACGAGTACTTCTAATACCTCACGTTTACGTTGTTGCGTTTGAGGAGGTGGCTCATCTGTCAATGGAGGCAATTGCACTTGCAATCCCGTTGGGATATCCATTGTAGTAGTTACAAGGAAGAATACAAGAAGTAAGAAGGCTATATCAGCCATCGAACCAGCATTTATTTCAGGTATACCTCTTTTCTTTCTTGCCATGTTTCTATTTCTTAATTGCTGCTGATATCTCAGAGGCAATAACCGCTATAAAAGCAATTACACCTAATCCGTACATTAAGAAGAGTTCAGCATCAACTACTTTAGAGTAAGATGCAGTATCAACTCCTTTAGCATAATAACTTTCTAGAATTTCTCCATTCGAAACGGAATAACCAATTAAAGCTATTACTGCGAAGATCACTATTCCAACTAGTACACTTAATCCTGATTTTGGGTGTTGAATGATATTGCTGATAGATGCCGCAAGGACTCCAACTGCTGCAACTGCTAAGAGAATGTATCCAAGCATCAATCCTACTCCTGCACCTTGTCTGCTATTGTTTCCAAACCAGATCAAATACATTATTCCATACGCTATGGCGAGCACAACAATGGAAAAAAATACAATTCTTAAAGTTCTACCCATAATCTTAAGCTTTAACTATTTTGTTTTTAACTAGTGTGTCAACTAATGATATAGAAGCATCTTCCATTCTATTTACGGTGCTATCTACTTTAGTTACTATATAGTTATAAAATATCTGCAAGATAATAGCTACAATAAGACCAGCTACCGTTGTTAAAAGTGCAACACTGATACCGTCGGCAACAACCCCTGGAGAAATATCACCTGCTTTTTTAATCGCATCAAAGGCTTCAATCATACCTATAACCGTTCCAAGGAAACCAAGCATCGGTGCTAGTGCAATAAATAGCGATAACCAAACAAGGCCTTTTTCTAATTGGCCCATTTGAACAGAACCGTAATTGACAACAGCTTTTTCAACTACATCAATAGATCCGTGCTCTGCTCTGTCTAATCCTTGATAGAATATACTGGCCACAGGACCGCGAGTGTTTCTGCAAATTTCTTTTGCTCCTTCTATATTACCACTAGAGATAGCATCATCAACTTCAGCAACAAATTTGTCAGTGTTGATCGACATGTAAAATAGAGAGATGATTCTTTCTATGGCTATTGCTAAACCTAATATTAAACA
>CBDUMX010000294.1:0-2094 GCA_965368435.1 uncultured bacterium | reverse complement strand
CTTCTGCTATACTTTCACCCATTTTGGGCATGATTAATTTATATTCTGCCATAGCGATTTTGCGCTGCAAATTTCGTGGATTTCAGTCTATTTATCTAGTTAAAGCAACTTTATTTGAAAACAATATGATTTATAATAAGTTTCATAGATGATGAGGAATGCAGATTGTTCAATGTATTAAATTCGAAGAATAATAATGAATCTAAAAGATAAGACAGTATATATCACTGGTGTAAGTAAAGGAATTGGTAGAGCACTGGTAGAACTATATTTAAGCAAAGGCAGTAAGGTGGTAGGCTTTGGAAGAACGGAGCCAAAAATCAATCATGAGAACTTTTATTTCTATCAAACTGATGTGCGGAATTACAATGCGGTAGAGGCTGGCTTTGCTGCGGCACAAAAAGATGTTGGCAATCAGATTGACATTATGATTAATAATGCCGGTCTTGGTTTCTTTGGCAAAATAGAAGAACTGCCTTTGGAACAAATGCAGCAGATGTTCGAAACAAATGTATACAGCATTTTTTATACTTCTAAATTAGTTGTTCCACAAATGAAAACCCAAGGTATTGGTCACATTTTCAATATTGCAAGTACGGCGGGCATAGAAGGTTATGCAGAGGTTTCGGCGTATTGCGGAACGAAGTTTGCCGTCAAAGGCATGTCGCAAAGCATGTATAAAGAACTTCGTGATTATAAGATTAAAGTTACGTGCATTTATCCCGGTTCAACTAAGACCGACTTCTTCAGCAATTCGCAGAACATAAAGCCTCATGACTATATGTTAATGCCAGAAGATGTTGCTCAAATGATAGTTCACGCAAGTGAAACTCCTGATAATTTCCATCAAGTGAATATAGAGGTTAGGCCTTTACAACCCAAGGGACCTCGCTTATAGAGAAGTAACTTTAGTAACTCTGCTGAGGTCTATAGAACTTAGACCCAATCTCGCAGTTTTTGCTGTCGGCTCGCAGGCGACATAGTAGTTGCCTTTGTATTTAAAAGAATAAGAATCAGAATAGTCTGGAATTTGAAGTCCGATGCTGAGGTGTTCATCATTCTCAAAGTATAGAGCAACGGAGTTTATTCCTGCAATTTCTTTAGCTAAATAGGAGAGAAGAAAGGTTTTGTCTTCGCAATCTGCAGTAGATGCCATAACCGTTTGCTCCGGATAATAGTAGCGTTCTTCTCCATATTTGGTGTAATCACTGCCATATGGAATCGCTTGCTGAACAAATGCTAGGAGAAATTGTGCAGTTTCTACCTTGCTCATGTTCTGAGTCTGAAGTCTTAAGTAGGATACAAGAGATTTGCGCAACTCAGTCGACATTCTCAAGCTGGTGTATTCATTGCCGATGCTATACATTGGCAAATCCGCCAAAAATTCTTGAATGGATTGATTTGAAATAGCTTTAATCTCATGATCAATAGACTGGTGTTTAAACTGCAAGTTCTTTTCTTGAATTCTTGCATTTATTCGGGGCAAATTGAGCGGATTGCGATTAATTGTACCATAGGTTTTTTTCTCATCCATAAAGATGTAGTGCTTGCCTTTCTGACTGCGCTTGCTGAAGTCTAAGTCTTTGTAAACCTTATTGTTGTAACTGATATAAATATATCTGCCTGGGGTGAAAGACAAATTACCCAAAACATTTAAACTAGATCCTGTTCGCGTGAGTAGAACATCATAATTCAACTCTTTAAGAATTAGATACTTAATTAATGCTTTTTCATTCTGTCTGTCGGTACTGAATTGCTGATTGATAAATTTATCTATAAGTAGTATGAGTCCAACATCCCCTAAATTATAGTTTGATTTAATCTCAGATATATTGTTTAATGTGCTTTTTAAGTTTTTGTTTCTAAAGCTTTTTATATGATTAGAGAACTCAGTCTGACTTAAAGCATTCAACTTCATGGTAGAAAAGCCATAGTCGTAGGCTATTCTTAATTCATGTCCATAGAAATCTACTTTGGCATTTGCTTCGGCGCCTGCACTAATATCTAGGTTAATAACGAAGAGCGTTAAAAAGCCGAGAAGATATATTCTTAGATTTCTGAGCATTCTCCTTTCAATAACTCAAAAAATATGCC
>CBDUMX010000293.1:0-2112 GCA_965368435.1 uncultured bacterium | reverse complement strand
ATATTTTAACCGACTTGAAAAAATCATATTAAATACTTCACATGAATATTAAAAAAATCACACCCCTATTATTACTAGCTTTAATTGGCTTAGTTTTTTCATCGTGCTCTTCTTCAGAACCTACTGAACCTGCAGATCAAAACGATGACCCAACCACCGGTACGTATTACATCACTTATAAAATGGACGGTGTTGCAATATCATCCAAGTTAATGTCGGCAGGCAGAGTAACCGATGTAGACCCACATGTCTTGAACATTACAGGTGCAGCCGCAGGAGCAACTCACCCAACTTTGGTTATTAGCACAGAAAAATCTGTTATAGGATTTGTTCCTGGGCTTAATGTGAAGTGCAATGATGATGCCTTTCCTCAACATCTTGTTTCCTTGACCAACGCAAACGGTGATCAATTTACTAGCTACGACAATGCTGATGGTATTGATTTATTCTTCTCTAAATTATCCTATGTTAAAGATGGTGAAATAGAAGGGACTTTCAGTGGCACAGTAGAAGATATTGGAGGCAATACTGTTGCTATTACAGAAGGCAAGTTCAAATTAAAATTCGACGATTAGTCGCTTGCTGCGGCAATGAGAATATCAGCAGGCTCTAATATGTTCTTGCTGTAACTGCCTACGCTTAAATTTATCATGGCCTGACCGATCTCTGTGGTGTTGACCACTGATTTTGGTGCAATGAATTTTATCAATTTCACTAGCCACATGAAATAATCATACATAAACTGATAAAGCCTAGTGCTTGATTTAATTCCGCGCAAAGGAATTATCATGCCTGGTCTAAACATATATGCCTGTCTGAAACCCAAAGCTAATAAGTGGTTCTCTGTCTTTCCTTTAACTCTTGCCCACATACTTCTTCCTTTTTCAGTTGAGTCAGTGCCTACACCAGAGACGTAGGTAATCGTCATTTGAGGATTTAGACTTAACAAAACTCGCGCTAGAGACAATGTATATTCATAGGTTAACTTGTGATACTCCTCCTCGCTCAGTCCAACTGCGCTTACACCCATATTAAAGTAACAGGCATCATATCCGTTTAGCTCTGATTTGACAGATTCGAACTCTGAAAAATCTTTGTGAATTAGCTCCTTCAACTTGGGGTGCTCCATGTTCAACGATCTACGACCTATGCTTAGCACTTCTGTGATGGCATTGTGATCTAGGCATTCGAGTAATACCCCTTTGCCTACCATGCCTGTTGCACCTGTTATAATTACTTTCATGATTACTCTCAGTCAGAATGGAACTATACTCATTCCATTTACGCTTTGCAAGTTATATAATAATATCATTAAGGCCTTAGATCATTATTGTTCATCTAAATGGAATATACTTGAATCTAAACATACTGTTGTATTGCTTCAGTTATTTAATATAGCTTCTGCTTTTAGGCAAGAAATTGCTGATTTATGATTTAATTTGAATGCATGCTAGCCTTTAAGACCTTTTTAAGTCAACATTTAAATATAGGTCTAGAAGATTGGGAAATCATTCGCAGTAAGTTGCGAGAACGCGATGCCAAGAAAGCAGAGATCCTAACAGCCCACGGGCAAGTAGAGAAAAATTTATATTTTGTAATGGATGGCATCCTCCGATTGTTTTACGAAGCAGATAATAAGGATATTACACTCAATTTTGCTTTTCCCAACTCGTTTATTAGCTGTTACTCATCTTTTCTAACCGCTGATAAAACTGACTTCAACTTACAAGCGCTCACGGATTGTAAACTAGCGTATTTAACCAAAGAGGATTTGGAGTATTTGTATTCGCATACTACTTGCGGACAAGAATTAGGCCGCATACTTGCAGAAAAGTTGTTCTTATACTTGTCAGAAAGAGAAAATGCCTTTTTGCTAAAATCTCCAACCCAGCGCTATCTCGATTTATTTGAAGAGCAAGCTCGACTAATACAGGAGATTCCCCAAAAATATTTGGCTTCTTATATAGGAATCACTCCTCAAGCCTTAAGCAGAATCAGGGCAAAAATCTAGTTGTTTTAATTAACCCAAGTTCATTGATTGAGCGATTCAAGCAATTTTCCTTTGCTGTCGAATTAAAACACATTATTATGTTAGAAAATCAAGAAACTAAA
>CBDUMX010000292.1:0-2193 GCA_965368435.1 uncultured bacterium | reverse complement strand
ATCCGCTTAGCTCCTGTACCTCTGTACAACAGCTTCAAAGACATCTATGATTTAGGAAAGTTGTTAAACAGTTTCTAGCCATTTATCGACTAGAAACTGTTTGGTTTAAGTTATCTGCAGTAGTTAAATCAGCAAATTCTGTTGGTGGATTCAGTTCCACTAATAAGCTAGCAGTAGCTAAAACTGAAAGTAAGAATAGTTGAATCCATAATAATTTTCGTAGTGATTTCATAAGTAGTTAGTTTAAAATGGTTGTAGTAGTAGTTTATTATTTTCACTACAAAGTAACAAATAATTTTAATAAAAAACAAACGGTTTTGTCATTTTTCCAATTTATAGATACTTAAATCTCATTTTGGGAGTATTTCGACAACGTTTTTAGGGCGTTTACGGCATCCGTAAGATGGTCGAAGCCCTGCAAATTCAGGATGAGATGCTGCTTTCCTTGCTTAAAGCTATAGTGCTTAGGATCACTATTAATTTTTTCTAAAAAAAGTGAAAAAATCTTTGATTTATAGTACTTCTCGCCCAAATTGTTGTTAAAAAATAGGTGTAAACTGCTATTTCTTATCTTTACTTTTTCGCATTTTAATGACTCCGAATACAGCTTAATTCTAATTGTCAAAATGAGATTCTGTACAGATTTTGGAATCGGGCCAAATCTATCGATCAATTCTTCAGTGAAAATTGCCAATTCTTCAAAGCTTTTCATCTGGCTTAATTGAGTGTAGAGATTTATTCTTTCAGCGATGTTCTGCACATAATTATCCGGTATCAAAGCTTCAAAATCGGGTTCTACGGTACATTCTGTTTGAATTTCGGCCTCTTCATCCTCTTCAATGACGCCCTTGAACTCACTTTCACGCAATTCAGCTATGGCCTCATCTAAGATTTTGTGATACATCTGGAAGCCGATTTCTGAAATAAAACCGCTCTGCTCTGCTCCGAGTAAATTACCGGCACCTCTGATATCCAAATCGCGCATGGCTACATTAAAGCCACTGCCCAGATCAGAATACTCTTCTATTGCCTGCATTCTCCTGCGCCCATCTTCTGGCAAACTGTACAAGGGTGGCGCTAGTAAATAGCAGTATGCCTTTACATTACTTCGTCCAACTCTTCCACGCATCTGATGTAAATCGCTAAGCCCAAACATATGAGCATTATTGATAATAATGGTGTTTGCATTGGGTATATCTAAACCAGACTCAATAATAGTTGTTGCCACCAGCACATCAAATTCCCCTTCTATAAACTGCACCATGACCTGCTCTAGATCATCCCCTTTCATCTGTCCGTGTCCAACAGAAACCCTAGCCTTTGGAACTAAGTCAGAAATCTTGAGTGCGATATCATTTATATCCTTAACTCTATTGTGAACGATAAAAACCTGTCCACCACGCTCAATTTCATGCTCTACAGCTTCTTTGATAAGCTCGTTGTTCCAGACGTGTACTTCTGTCTGTACTGGACGCCTATTGGGAGGTGGTGTTTGTATGATTGATAAATCTCGCGCTCCCATTAAAGAGAAATGTAAGGTTCTCGGAATGGGCGTTGCAGTCAGCGTCAGTGTATCAACATTTGCGCGAAAGGCCTTTAATCTTTCTTTTGCACTTACACCAAACTTCTGCTCTTCATCTATGATAAGCAGTCCTAAATCCTTGAATTTCATATTCTTATTTAGAAGCTTATGTGTGCCTATGATAATATCAACCTTACCCTCCTCAACTTTTTGTAAAGTTTGCTTTTGCTGTTTAGCAGTTCTAAACCTATTGATATAGTCTACTTTGCAGGGAAAATCCAGTAGACGATCTCTAAAGGTATGATAATGTTGTTGCGCTAAGATAGTTGTGGGCACCAGCACAGCAACTTGTTTACTGTCGCATACCGCTTTAAATGCCGCTCTGATTGCCACCTCTGTTTTACCGAAACCAACATCCCCACAAATTAATCGGTCCATAGGATTTGGACTCTCCATATCCGCTTTTAACTCTTCCGTTGCCTTTGCTTGGTCGGCTGTATCGTCGTACATAAAACTGGCTTCCAATTCCGTCTGCAAATAGGTGTCGGGTGTAAAGGCAAAACCCTTTTCTGCTTTTCTCTTAGCGTAGAGCTTTATTAGGTCTCTGGCAATATCTTTAACTTTTTTCTTAGTTTTTCGTTTCAGATTTTGCCATGCATCGCTGCCTAATT
>CBDUMX010000291.1:0-2204 GCA_965368435.1 uncultured bacterium | reverse complement strand
ACTTCCAAACTGAAACAATAAAATTGAGGTTTTAATGTTGTATACTCACCGAATATTTGCTAATGTTTAAACAGTTCATTTTTCTAATTGCCTTATTACTGTGTTTTAATCTAAACTTTGGTCAAAGCTCACTCGACTTTACTACACAACTTGAATGGCATCAATTAGCTGAATTAACCGCGGACGAAGAAGATGGTTACACATTGATGCAGAGGCCTTTATGGTGCGATAACTGTCAAGAAAACTTAGTTGACAATTTTTTCATTCCAGTTTTAAGCAAACAAATTAAACTCCAAAACCAGGAAATTACTCAGCTTAAAATTACCAATATCAATAGTATGCTGATGCCTAATTCAGGCTTGAGTAATCATCTAAATACCGAATTTGACTACGAAATTACATACCTTAGAATTCGTGGGGAGCTCTATGCAAATATTGTAATCACGCCCTTGCGAAAGACTTCTAACGGAATAGAGGTTTTAACAAACTTTAAAGTTCAAATTCAAACTGCATTTAAACAAAATAGAAACAACAGTCTATACAAAAAAGACCAAACATATACTTCTGTGCTCAGTAGCGGAGATGTATATAAAATTGCTATTAGTAATAGCGGGGTACACAATTTTCTGAGTGCACAAGGGATTAGTACTTCAAGCATTAAACTTTCAGAATTGAAAATTTACGGAAATGGTGGTGCAATGCTCGCTGAAATTATTGCAAGCCCCAGAGCTGAAGACCTACGTGAGAACTCGGTTTTTATATACGACGAAAACAAAAATGATCAACTGGATGCCAACGACTATATTTTGTGGTATGCACAGGGACCAGATTACCTCTCATATGATTTAAACAATAGCACATTTAGCTATTCAAAAAATGATTATGAGTCCAAAGCTTACTACTTCCTTAAATGGAATGATGGTAAAAGCCTAAAAATTGACAGCTTAAATGCCAACCAAGGAAGTTCATTTGATTTAACGATTAACACTTATGATTACCTTATCCATCACGAACTTGATGAAATTAACCATATACATTCTGGCAGAATGTGGTGGGGAAATGAAATGAGCGGAAGCCAAACCACTAAGAATTTTTCTTATTCTATTCCAGGCCTAGATTTATCTACTCCGATTTTGCTTCAAACAGTTACCTCTGCACGTTCATTAACTTCAAGCACTATAACTATAAAACTCAATAGCTCTGAAATAAATTCAGTACACCCATCTGTATCGGGCAAGTTCGATGCTAACTACACAGCTGGGCCTAAATTCAATTCCGTACAAAACTATCCGCTAAGTGAAAATGTTGAGATCAGCTACTCGTACTCCAAACCTTTAAGCGATTCAAAAGCTTGGATAGATTATTTTAATCTCATCACTAAAAGAGAACTTAAAGCTTATGGAGGTCAACAGCCGTTCTTTGCCACTTCTAGCGCTATTGATGGAAATTGCAAATATCAAATCGCTGATGCCAACAGTTATATCATATGGAATATAAGTGACCATGTTCGCCCAAAGGTTCAGCAGACATTTACTGACGGGACAAAGCGCGCATTTATTTCTTCTACTAACTCCTCGAGCTTTGAGCGCTACACTTTATTTAAAGCAAGTGATGCCTTGACTCCAGAGTATATAGGCAAATTAAATAATCAAAATTTACACGGTCTTTCAGACATTGAATATATTATCGTTGCACATTCTTCATTCCTCTCAGAAGCGGAGAGACTTGCTCAATTTCACAGAGATCGATCAGGACTTAGCGTTGCTGTGGTGGATGTAAGCCAGATCTACAACGAATTTTCATCGGGATCACAAGACATTACGGCAATTCGTGATTTTGTTAAGCTTATTTACGACAGAGGTCAATCTTCAGGTACCACACTTAAGTACCTTTGTCTCTTTGGGGATGCAAGCTATGACTTTAAAGACCGTATAAGCAACAACACCAACTTTGTCCCTATTTATCAAAGCTTCAACTCTTTCTTACCCGCTGCATCACATTGTTCTGATGACTATTACGCTATTTTAGATGATGATGAAGGATACTGGGGACTTGCCCCTCGTTTTGAAGGATTGGATATTGGCGTGGGAAGATTACCAGTTTCCTCAGCTGCTGAAGCTAAATTGATAGTAGACAAAATAATTCATTATCATTCGGATTTGAGTTTTGGAAATTGGACTCAGAAATTGAGTTTTCTAGGAGAT
>CBDUMX010000290.1:0-2227 GCA_965368435.1 uncultured bacterium | reverse complement strand
TAAATAACTTGCAGGTATATACTTCACACTAAATGAACAGAAAGAATAAAGACATAGCGGGATACTTGATACTTAACATATTGGCGGAAATAGATGGCGACTTTAATGCTGCAGAAGGACATATCATTGCAGACTATGTAAAAGAGAGCTTTCCATTAGGTGGCAATCTAGAGAGCGCTATGGAATTATTAAGTACAACTAATTCAGTAGACTATCCTATCCTCTTTCAAAAGTGCGCGGAAGATTTCTATGCAGATTCAACTGAAAAAGAACGTATACATTTCTTAGAGTTTGCTCTCAAGCTTATCAAAGCGGATGATATTGTTGATAAAGATGAAAGTTGGATGATCAATAAATTGTATCAATATTGGGATCTTTAATCTCAATCTTTTTGTCCTTTTTTCCCTAGTTTTTCGACATTAAAAAACGATTAAAATTTCATTGTTTTAACAAAAAATAAAATGACAATTTAGTCGGCAATATGCCTAGTATTCAAACGTTTAAGATGCTGCGAAAACTAACATATGCGAAAGCTGATTACCCTCTTAAGCGTCGTGACCATATGGATATGCTCAGACACTGCCAAAGCCCAACAACAAACTGTTGGCACCTTCATTAATAGCTCAAATGCTCTGGAAGGTTATACTACTGTTTTTCCATTCAATTCAAACTCTATTTATCTCATAGATAATTGCGGATTAAAAGTGCATGAATGGACCACCTCCACTCCTACCCTTATTGCCTATTTACAATCTAATGGCGATATAATTAAGGCCGGTCTCGATCCCGACGGCGTCTTTGGGAACCCAGGCTGGCATGGGGTTCTACAGCGATACAATTGGCAAGGAGATCTACTTTGGGAATATAAAATTTCCAATGACACTGTGATTCTTCACCACGATATCGAAGTAATGCCAAATGGCAATATCCTTGCCATTGCCTGGAAAGTTATTGGTCCGGAACAGCTCAAGGCCATGGGTCGCGATAGCATGCACCATTCAATACAGAACGATTTGTGGGAAGAAGTCATTTACGAAATCAAACCTATTGGTACTAATCAAGCACAAATTGTTTGGGAATGGCATGTGAAAGATCATATTGTTCAAGACTATGATCCTTCTAAACCAAATTACGGACAAATTAGCGATCATCCCGAGCTTATTAATATCAATTATGGAATTAATGGAAGTGGCAATACCTCAGATTGGCTGCATTTTAATTCGCTGGATTATAATTCAACGCTCGACCAAATACTGATTAGCGGACTAACATTCAACGAAATTTATATTATTGATCATTCTGCAACTCATCCTTCTGGACATATTGGTGGAACACAAGGTAAAGGTGGCGATATCATCTACAGATGGGGTAACCCTCAAGCCTATGATAAAGGGGGACCTCAAGATAAAGTGTCTTTTGGACAACACGATCCAAATTGGATTAAATACGGTGCACATAAAGACAAAATTATTTTCTTTAATAATGGTGCTGGTAGAGGCTATTCCAGTGTTGAAATTATCAATCCTCCTATGAAATCTTTGAAATACGAATTAGATCCATCTGGAGTGTTTGGCCCTTCTATTCCCGACTTCATCTACACCAAATCACCACAGAATCAATTCTATTCCCAAGTAATGTCGGGTACCGAAATTCTACCCAATGGCAATGTCTTCATGGTTGAAGCTACCAAAGGGAAGTATACAGAATACAATATACAGACCAATACCATTGTTTGGGAATACATTAATCCTGTGAAGGCAGGTTCAATCACTAAACAAGGAGAAAGTGCTGCTGGAAACAACACCTTTAGAGCCTATAAATACCCTGTCAATTATGGCGCTTTTGCCGGTAGAACTCTAACGCCAGGATTGCCTTTGGAAATAGATCCATGGCCTTCAGATTGTAACGGTATTGACACAACCACTCAAGATACCACTCAGGATACTACAGCTAGCATTTATTATACTCTATTGGATAGGGAATTTTCACACTTTGTGGCCTATCCAAACCCAAACAAAGGTCAATTGAACTTGAGAACTGATTTAAATGCTGAAAATATCAGAGTCTGTGATGTAAATGGCAGAGAATTAATTCAGTCGGATGATATGGCTCCTTATGAGCAACAGCACATAGACTTAAGCAATTTAGATAATGGTTTGTACTTCTTAAATTACAGTATCAGGGGACAACAACATTCCAAACGGATTATATTGACGAGATAATGAGA
>CBDUMX010000289.1:0-2305 GCA_965368435.1 uncultured bacterium | reverse complement strand
TGGAGAAATATCACCTGCTTTTTTAATCGCGTCAAAAGCTTCAATCATACCTATTACAGTTCCAAGGAACCCAAGCATCGGTGCTAGCGCTATAAACAGCGACAACCAAACTAAGCCTTTTTCTAATTGACCCATTTGAACCGAACCGTAGTTTACTACAGCCTTCTCAACTACATCTATAGATCCGTGCTCAGCTCTATCCAAACCTTGGTAGAATATACTGGCTACAGGGCCACGAGTGTTTCTGCAAAGTTCTTTAGCGCCTTCAATGTTACCACTAGAGATAGCATCATCAACTTCAGCAACAAATTTGTCAGTGTTGATTGACATATAGAAAAGAGAGATGATTCTTTCTATTGCTATGGCTAAACCTAATATTAAACACAAGAGTGGAAGAGACATGAAGAGAGGACCACCATCAATAAATTTTTTCTTTATTGCTTGATAACCGCTTTCTTCTACAGCTTCTTCAGCTACTTCCTCAGCATCCTCAGCTTCTTCAGTATCTGTAGCCTCTTCTTGAGTGGCTGCAGAGTCATTTTGTTCAGTTGCTTCCTCAGTTGTGCCTTCTTCTTGTGCAAACACAGTTTGAATGTTGATGCTCAGTAGGCATAATAACATTACTAGTGATGTAAATTTTTTCATGCTTCGTTTTAGATTGATTAACGTATTGCGGACAAAAATAGAAAAATTTAAGTAGCCTCAAACACCTATCTACTTAAATTAATGCTAATCTGCAACATCATATACAAATAGAACCCTAAGACTTAGCATTTCTTATAAAACTTTTATAGGAATATAAAAACAACCATTTTCGCTTTACCAAAGGAAAATGGCCAAAACAAAAACCGTATATATCTGCTCAAATTGTGGTGCTAATTATGCTCAAATGATAGGCAAATGCTTTTCATGTGGCTCATTCAACACCATTCACGAAGAACTAGCAATTAAGTCTTCAAGCGCGGCCAAAAGTGTAAAAGAGCTAGATGGTCAACTCGCAGTGGTAACTCAAGTCGATTCCAAACCTATACAGAGAATCAAGACTCCAGGAACTGAATTGAATAGAGTTTTAGGTGGTGGAATGGTACCGGGATCAGTAATTTTATTAGGTGGGGAGCCGGGTATAGGGAAATCTACCTTACTCCTGCAATCTGCACTGAGAATGAATAAGAAAGTTCTCTATGTAAGTGGTGAAGAAAGCCTGAACCAAATAAAAATGCGTGCTGATCGCATAGGTATACACAATGAAGAATGCTACCTCCTCAATGAAACTTGTGTGGAAGCTATACTCGACAAACTAAAAGCGCTTAAACCCTCTTTTGCAATTATCGACTCTATACAGACCATGTTTTCCAAGTATTTGGACAGCACTCCTGGTACGGTCTCGCAAATTAGAGAGAGCTCGGCTTTGCTTATTCAATTTGCAAAGCAAAATGACATTCCACTTATTTTAGTTGGACATATTACCAAAGAAGGGCAACTAGCCGGACCAAAACTTTTGGAGCATATGGTCGATACAGTTTTGCAATTTGAAGGGGAAACACAGCATGCATACCGTATTCTACGAACACTTAAAAATCGCTTTGGAAGCAGTCACGAATTGGGAATCTATGAAATGTCGGCAAACGGCATGCGCGAAATTGATAATCCTTCAGAACTGTTAGTTACTAATAGAAATGACAATTTATCAGGCATTGCAGTTGTTGCCTCTGTTGAAGGGAATAGGGCCTTACTTATTGAAACCCAAGCCCTAGTGAGTCCAGCAGTATATGGAACACCTCAAAGAAATGCCAATGGTTACGACATAAAACGACTTAATATGCTGTTGGCAGTCTTAGAAAAACGAGTTGGTATGCAGTTGTCGCAATCCGACGTTTTTGTAAATATCGCAGGAGGATTGAAAATTGCTGACCCTGCTGCAGATTTAGGTATTGCTGCTTCCATTGCTTCTTCTTTTAACAATCTCGCCATACCATCTAAAACAGCTTTGGCCGGAGAAATAGGGCTAAGCGGAGAAATTCGAGGTGTAAATCGGATTGAACAGCGAATCAAAGAAGCAGAGAAATTAGGCTTTAAAACCATCATTATTTCATCTCATGTCGACGTAAATCAGGCAGATTTTAAGATAAAGATTGTCCAAATCGAGAATATACGAGATTGTTTTTCCTTGCTTTTTGATACATAGCTAGTGTATAGTACTAAGCACAAAGCCCGCTGAAAGCCTTTTGCTGTGGGTAAATCAGCTCATATATCCCACTTTTTATGTCTTTTTTTAAATTTTATTAAAAAAGCATGCAACCATTTG
>CBDUMX010000288.1:0-2351 GCA_965368435.1 uncultured bacterium | reverse complement strand
GTAAGAGTTCAAAAAAATTGTCCATCAGTGAGCCAAAAATAGCGAAAAAAATGCTTGTTGTAGCTTTTGGCTCCAATTTAGGTAACCGCTATGCCTATTTGGTTCAAGCAAAGCGATTGCTGCAGAAAGAGTTTGGACGAGCATATAAGTATTCTCAAGTCTATGAAACCCCTCCGTGGGGCAATGAAAATCAAGCAGCTTTTCTGAATTCTGTTGCCTGTTTTTCTACTGATTTACCCGCTGAAGAATGTTTGAGTATTTGTGCTGATGCTGAAATTAAGCTCGGCAGGAAACGAATGGAAAAGTGGGGAGCTCGCAGTATAGATATTGATATACTTTTTTATGGAGGAGAGGTGGTAGAGTTTGAAAATTTATCAATTCCACATCCGGAATTAGAGAATAGGGGCTTTGTTTTGAGGCCATTAATCGATGTAATTCCTGCATTTACGCATCCGAAATTGAATATCAGTGTATCTGATTTATTTAAGCGTTTTGAGGGTGAGAAAGATTTTGAGCCATTTTCATCATGTTTTTAGATTGCATTGGCAGTATAAGTCGATGGGTTCAGTTTGCTAAAGCAGATAATTTAGTAATTCAGCTAAATCACAGTTTTCAAAAGCAAAGTAGTTTGTCGCAATTCAACATTTTAGGTCCGAATGGCCCTAAGAAGCTATCCGTGCCAACAAGTAAATCTACCCGCAAGGGAAGCTATAAAGATGTTCATATTTCCAATGAAAGTGCGTGGCAATCAGAGCATTGGAAAAGCATAGAAAGTGCTTATTTGAAATCGCCATTTTTCATTTATTACGATTATAAGTTGGAGGCAGTTTTTAAGCAGGAGTATGTAGATTTATTGAGCTTTAATAAAGCCATGATGATAGCAATTCTAGATTGTCTTAAGCTGTCTAAGGCAGTTGATTGGGATAGTGAGACTGTAGCATATTATAAAGAAAGCGAAGTAATTCAAATTCCAGAATATCCTCAGGTATTCGACTATAAACTCCCTTTTCAAGGAGATTTAAGTGTATTAGATGCTTTGTTTAATTTAGGTCCTGAAACAGCAAGTTATTTGCTTTCCATTTCAACCTCTTGATGGGCCCCCATACCGCTGAATTTATCAATTCTCTGCTTCACTAATTCTTTTGGACTGAGTTCTTGAAGTTCTTTAAGCATGCGTTTGATTTCGAGCTTGATGGTTTTATACATCACTTCCGGGTTGTTATGCGCACCGCCGAGAGGCTCTCTGATAACGGCATCAATAAGTCCGTTTGCCAACATATCGTTAGCAGTCAGTTTAAGTGCGTCGGCCGCTTGTTCTTTAAAGTCCCAACTTCTCCAAAGGATAGATGAGCAGCTTTCAGGCGAGATAACGGAGTACCAGGTATTTTCTAACATGGCAACTTTGTCGCCCACGCCAATTCCAAGTGCACCACCACTTGCACCTTCGCCAATTACTATGCAGATGATAGGCACTTTGAGTACTGCCATTTCCATTAAATTTTTGGCGATGGCTTCACCTTGTCCGCGTTCTTCAGCTTCCAAGCCAGGAGATGCTCCAGGAGTGTCGATTAGCGTAACAACAGGGATATCAAATTTTTCAGCCATTTTCATTAGGCGGAGTGCTTTGCGATATCCTTCTGGGTTAGGCATCCCAAAATTTCTGTATTGGCGTTGTTTGGTATTTCTGCCTTTTTGGTGACCGATGATCATAACGCTATGTCCATCAATATTGGCTAGTCCGCCCACCATAGCTTTATCGTCTTTTACATTTCTATCTCCGTGCAGTTCCACAAAGCTCTTGCACATACCCTCAATATAGTCTAGGGTGTATGGTCTATCTGGGTGGCGAGATATTTGTACTTTTTGCCATCCGCTAAGATCTTTATAGAGGTCTTTTCTGATAGCAATAATTTTTTTATCCAGTTGGTTGATAGTGTCGCTCATATCAACCTTCCCTTTCTCGTGGGTTGCTTGAGCTTTTTCGAGCTGCTCTATGAGTTCTTCTAGCGGTTGTTCAAAATCCAGTAATACAGGCATAAGCTTGAATTTAGAAAGCAAATGTATCAATACTATATTAGGGATAAAATGAATTAAACTTTTTTTTAAAAAAAGGGTTTGAAAAAACAAGTCAGAATCTATATTTGCACACCCTTAAAAAAAGGGACGTTCTTTTAAACGGTTTGGTAGTTCAGCCCCGCATAAGCGGGATTAGTAAAATAGCTCAAATCACAGATTTGATATTTTACTGAATTGGTTAGACAAATTTATTTTTGCTATCATGTTGAATTGCTAAACATAAACGGTTCGGTAGTTCAGTTGGTTAGAATACCTGCCTGTCACGCAGGGGGTCG
>CBDUMX010000287.1:0-2359 GCA_965368435.1 uncultured bacterium | reverse complement strand
AATTCCAATGTACTCACATGAAAATTAAATAAGTTTTTATCAACGGGGATACGGTTCTCCTCAAAGGAAACAATATCATAAGAAAACACCTCTAAAGGCGCAGTTTCAGTAGTAGTTGTTGTATTATCTGCTGTTGAGCTTAATGCTAAAGAATCTCTATTTGTAGAGAAAGCTGAAGTCATCAAACAAGCTGATAAAGTTAATGTATAGTATAGTCTCATATCTTCAACAAAACAAATTTATCGGTTTATTATATGTAAAGCCACTTTTACACAAACATTTTTATTGTTCACTTTAGTATATAAAGCTGTAAAAACTTAACTTGCAATAGCAGAGTAACTATGAGTCAAATTTCTAACCCATCCTTTGAAGAACTTGCTAAACAGGCTAGTCTTTTACCACAGGAAAAACTCCTCGCAATTAAGAAAAACAAGAATAGCTTAAGCATAGGTATACCAAAGGAAACCACCTTTCAGGAGCACAGGGTACCACTCTCGCCAATGGCGGTACAATTATTGGTGCAAAACGGTCATCAAGTGCGTTTAGAAACCAACTGTGGAGAGAAGGCTAATTTCAGTGATTATGAGTACTCTAATGCAGGCGGAGAGATAGTTCACGACCAAAAATCAGTATATGAATGTGACTTTATTCTGAAAGTAGCACCTCCAACGGAGGAAGAAATGCTGTTAATGAAGCCAAAGCAGGTCTTAATCAGTGCAATACAGCTTATTAAGACAAAAAACGACCATATTAAGAAATTGCTATCGAAGGGCATTACCGCTATTGGTTACGAATTTCTAAGAAACGATGCGGATGTATTGCCTGTAATCCGGTCTATGAGTGAAATTGCAGGTCGCGCTAGTGTATTGATAGCATCTGAATATTTGAGCAATTACAATTCAGGTAAAGGGGAACTTTTTGGAGGAATACCAGGCATACAACCAACTCAGGTTGTGGTCATTGGAGCAGGTGCAGTGGGAGAATATGCTGTGAGAGCGGCTTTAGGCCTAGGTGCTTCGGTTAAGGTGTTCGATGATTCTATTCATCGTTTGCGCCGTTTAGAACAAAGTGTGGGTGCTAGAATACATTCATCTACCATTATTCCGTCAATATTAGCCAGTGCTTTGTCTGATTGCGATTTAGCGATTGGGGCATTAAGAAGCCCAATTGGTTATAGTCCGTGTGTTGTGAGTGAAGCTATGGTGCAAAAAATGCGTCCAAAATCCATGATTATAGATATTAGCATAGATCAAGGGGGATGTTTTGAAACTTCAGAAGCTACAAATCACAAAATGCCCGTTTTTGAGAAACACGGTGTACTTCATTACTGCGTACCTAATATTCCATCTAGATTTGCCAGAACAGCGAGTTATGCTTTGAGTAATATATTCACTCCTTTATTGCAGCAAATTGCGGAAGAAGGCGGCATTGACTCATGTCTCAATCAGCACAGTGGATTGCGCCAGGGCACATACATCTACCAAGGCAAGCTCACCAACCACATTTTGGCTGAGCGATATGGAATTTCATGTAAAGAAATAGAATTTCTACTTGCAGGACTTTAATTACCCTCAGTACAGAAGGTTTCAACAGCTTCAAATGCTTTTGGATAATTAAAGTTTTTTGCTTTTTCAAAATCAGAGCAAGCTTCCGTAATAGCAAACACATTTTCGTGAATCAATTTAGTGTTTTGGCGATTTCTTTTATCGCTGTTAACCGCATGCATTTGATTCAAGGTTGCCATTCCACGATAGTAATAAGCCTCTCCATTCATTGGACTGAGTCGCGCTGCTAGTGTAAAGTCACGCTTAGCTGTTTCGCTGTCGTTTAGCAAAGCATAACACACTCCCCTATTAATCAGGGCTTTGTAATAGTTAGGATTCAGAGAGATTGAAAAATCAAAATCAGAAAGTGCCTCCTGGTACTTGTTAAGGTTTAAATAGGCCGTACCTCTATTGAAGTAGGCTTTAGTGTCTGATGGGTTTAGATTAATAGCTTTAGTGAAATCATCCACTGCTCCCTGAAAATTACCCATCGTTGTTCTCAGCAAGCCTCGGTTCATATAGAACTTCTTGTCGTTAGGTTTATACTGAATAGCCTTATCGAAAGCCATCAAAGCCTCAGTATACTTAATGATATCCATTAATGCATTGCCTTTATTGTAATAGGCATCTGCAAATGTTTGACTAAATTCAATTGCTTTATTGTAATCTGTTAATGCATTTTGATATTGTTGCATTCTGTAATAACAGACTCCTCTATTGTTATACAAAATCGCAGAAGCGCTATCTATTTCAATAGCTCTAGAATACTCTTCAATTGCTCCAGGATAATTTTGTGCTTTAAACTGAACTACGGC
>CBDUMX010000286.1:0-2387 GCA_965368435.1 uncultured bacterium | reverse complement strand
AAAATAGGGTTTAAGCAAGAAACAAAAATAGCTAAGTTTGCAGGCATGCTGAAATATCGCGAGACTATATATGAGAATTACCACAGCAATCAGGTGAATAAGTCACATGTAGATTATTCTGCTTTACTCGCACAGCAGTCATACTATTACGCCAAAGAACTCATCCCCTTCTTACCCCAAGACAAACAAGTAAGTGTGGTGGACTTAGGTTGTGGTTATGGAAGTTTTGTGCATGCCGCTAAAGGAGAAGGTTATACTAGGATTAAGGGTGTAGACCTAAGTTCAGAACAAGTAGAAGTTGCACACAAACTCGGAATAAAAGAGGTTGAACTAAGCAGTATTGATAGTTATTTTGAGAAGAACGAAAACCCCGACATCATAGTGGGAATAGACATCATTGAACATTTCACCAAAGATGAATTAATCCACTTTCTAAATCAATGTAAAAATCACTTGGCGAAGGGCGGCATGGTGTTATTTAGAACTCCTAATATGGATGCGCCCATGTCCTCTGTTTACGCCTTTGCGGATATAAGCCATGAGCTGTACTTAAATAAAAGCTCTGCTCTACAAATATTAAATAGTGTGGGCTTTGTTAATGTGAAAGTATACCCAAGTTTGATTCACAATCAAAACAGATTTAAAGATCTTATTAGATCCGTGCTGTGGTGGAAATATGTTTTGTGGAAGAAGCTGGTGCTGTTTGCTAGCGGACGCACATGGAATGATGTGGTATTTACTCCAAATATGATAATCAAAGCTGAAAAAGCTTAAATATCAAAATCCAGACCAAATCTCTCTTCAAATTCTTTGAGAACCGGATGTTTTTTGGCTAAGGCTTCAAACTGTTGTTTGGGAGTGAACACTTTGTACTCCTCAACTTTCTTAACATTGATGCTCAATTTGAAATCCGGATTGTATCCGGAATCGTTAAATGCTTTTTGAATTCTGTGTTTTGCTTCTTCAATTTCAAACTTAAGAGACTTAGAACCCAGAATAAATTCTACTTTATTATCTACAACCTTTAGTATAGGATCAATAAAATACGAATAGAGGCTCATTTTCTGCTCTGTTTGCAATTGAGTTGCAAGTACTTTGAGTACAGAGCGTACTTCCTTTTCAGAAGCTTGTGAGTAGCTCAGGGCAGCCGGCTTTTCCTCAACTTTTCGCTCTTCTTTGGCTTGAACTTCTGCTTTTATCGGCTTTTTCAGTACTTCTTTTAAGCTACCGATCCTCACTGTAGAAACTACTTCTTCTTCAGGGGAATTGATTGGATTGTTCGTTTTGGTTTCTGTTTCAGATTTAAACAGCTCAGCGAAGAATCCAGTTTCTGAAAGTGCTTTTAGTTTAGGTTTTTTTTTTTAGTTACGTCGATAGCATGTTGCAAGGACGCAAGCTTGATCAGCGCAAGTTCAACGTGTAATCTTTGATTTCGTGAACTCTTATAGTTGACATCAGTTTCACCTAAGACATTAATAGCATTGATTAGGAATGATGAACTCACAAGATTTGATTGTTGCTCATACCTTGCGGCCATGTCGGCAGATTTCTCAATTAATTGTCGAGTTTCCGCTGTTTTGGCAACCAATAAATCTCTGAAGTGATTTGCTAGTCCGTTCAAAAAGAGCTGTCCATCGAAGCCTTTTTGTTGTATTTCATCGAACAGCAAGAGTCCATTAGCAACATTGCCATCTACAAAAGCATCTGTTACTCTAAAATAGTAATCGTAATCTAAAATATTAAGATGACTAATTACATCGGTATAAGTCACCTTACCATCCTTGCCAAAACTGGCCATTTGGTCGAATATCGACAAGGCATCTCTCAAAGCACCATCAGCTTTTTGAGCTATCAGATGTAGTGCTTCTGATTCAACATCTATGTTCTCAGCTTTGGCGATATGCTCGAGATGAGATACCATCTCTGGAATTTGTATCCTTTCAAAATTAAATATTTGGCATCTGGAGAGAATAGTAGGTAATATTTTATGTCGCTCAGTTGTTGCTAAAATAAATATGGCATAAGAAGGTGGTTCTTCTAAGGTCTTTAAGAAAGCATTAAAGGCCGCCTGAGAGAGCATATGCACCTCATCAATGATATACACCTTATACTCACCAGTTTGCGGCGGTATTCGCACTTGTTCGTTGAGGCTGCGGATGTCATCTACAGAATTGTGCGAAGCGGCATCCAGCTCGAAAATATTGTAGGAATAATCATAGTTGTCTGGCACAGAGGATTTATTAATTTCCTTGGCTAATATTCTAGCACATGTTGTCTTTCCAACTCCTCTAGGCCCACAGAAAAGAAAGGCTTGCGCTAGTCTATCATTGGTTATTTCATTAAGCAAAGTTTGGGTAATATGCTTCTGCCCCACTACCGTATCAAAG
>CBDUMX010000285.1:0-2413 GCA_965368435.1 uncultured bacterium | reverse complement strand
CTGGATTATATGGACTTGAACAAATCCCTGTTAATATGATAGAACGGGTAGAGGTTGTAAAAGGGGGAGGTGCATCGCTCTATGGTTCAAGTGCAGTTGGAGGCACAGTCAATGTAATCACCAAAACACCTAAAACAAACAGCTTTGCCTTAAGCCAAGAATTTATACGCATAAATAATAAGTCTTCAGAACATCAGACTCTTGGAAATGCTACTATAGTTGCTCCTAACAGGAATTCAGGACTCACACTCCACTTTGCTAAAAGAGAAAGAGAAATATACGATCATAATAATGATATTTTTTCTGAATTGCCAAGTTTATCAAGCACTTCCATAGGTGCAAGTATGTTTTACCTGCCCAATCTTAATCAAAAAATAGAATTGAATATTAGCAATCTGCAGGAATACCGATATGGAGGTGAAATAACAGTAAAGCCTGCTTATCTAGCTGAGCAATCTGAGGAGCGAACGCATAATGTATGGCTTGGTACTATTGATTATCAAATTAACTCTAATGATGGTAATAGCACCTTTATTACATATTTGGCGTGGCAAAACACTGTCCGAGATCACTATACTGGCATCATCCCGGATAGCGGAATTGAACTGCAAACCCATTTGGAAGACCCACCTTATGGCCTGTCGAAATCGAAAACCTTAAACGCCGGTATACAGTTTAACCATAAAATGCACAAAGGCATTAAAGGAACGAATGTTCTGACTATCGGCACTGAGTATTTGCTAGATGATGTATTCGACTATATACCAAAGTACAATTTTAAAGTTGATCAGCTTACAAAGAATTTTGGACTTTTTGTTCAGAGCAATTGGAAGATATTCCCTCAATTATCATTGCTAACGGGATTGCGGATGGATAAACATAATCTTGTTAATAAGCCAATTATTAGTCCAAGAACTTCTCTTCTTTATTTATTGAATAAGAACACTCAATTTCGAATGAATTTTGGTACAGGTTTTAGATCTCCCCAGGCTTTCGACGCTGATTTACATATAGCATTTGCTGGGGGAGGTGTATCAAGGGTTTCTTTATCGCCAGAACTTGAGCCAGAAAGATCTCACAGTTTCAGCAGCTCAATTAACTTCGATCGGCCTGCTGAACAATTCATTTTTGGCTTTACTGTAGATGCTTTCTATACTCGTTTGAATAGAGCTTTCATCCTGCAACCTATTGGAAGTGATGCACATGGAGAGTTATTTGAAAAGCAAAACGGTCAAGGGGCAACAGTTCAAGGAACTACTTTTGAAATCAGAGCAAACTACAATAAACGGGCACAGATAGAGACAGGATTCACTTTTCAACAAAGTCAATTCGACAATCCAGTAAGTTATATTGATGGTTTAGAGGGAATAAAAGAATTTGTAAGGACTCCAAACACTTATGGTTATGCAGTATTAAGTATAATGCCTAAGGGTAATTTCAGTTCTACACTAAATTATGTCTACACTGGCCCAATGAAAGTACCACATTTCGCAGGAGCTCCAAACCAAATCGTCGATGAAATATTTACTTCATCAAGTTTTTCGGACCTAAGTGTCAAAGCCGATTATAGATTTCAGATTGGTAGTTCAAGCAATAATTTAGTGGCATTTGCAGGGGTTAAGAATATTTTCAATTCGTATCAAGATACCTTCGATATAGAAAAAAATAGAGACAGCAATTTTATTTATGGCCCATCTCTACCTCGAACGTTTTTTATCGGATTTAAGATTCAGTCCTTTTAGTTTAAAACCGAAATAAATTTGGTTTCACTTAACCTGTCGCTGAAGCCAAATTACTCAAGAATAGTATAAAAATACCTTTGCTCTCCAATCTCAATACCTTGCATATTGGTTATGGTTTCAACTATAGGTAATCCGTTTTCGTTAAATTCAAATGAATGCTCTTGAAAAGGATCCAAAATCATATGCACAGAATTATTATTCCATAAGCCTTGAGTGCCCATGTATTTCCATTCTAGTGGAAAATGCCTATAAGGGCTAACAGTGGAAGTGTATTGGTAGCGTTTGATTGGATATTTTAAACTTAGGCTAGAATCCTGCTGAACTTCGTAAATTGATACTTCATCTAGATTTCCTTCCTGCCATTTCTTAGTTGTAATAAATCTCAATTCATCGTTTTCGTAATAATCCCATATGCTATCTACAGCATTTTCTCGGCGGTCAGAATAGACTCTGCGATACATAAACTCGCCTCGATCGTAACGATCTTGCGCCCAAAAGTCCTTTTCTTTGGTGAAATAGAATATGTTGGGTCCTAGGTCGAAATTGACTATGACTTTTGCAATATGTTTATTGGCAACATCCCAAGTGTATAAATACTCAACTGTTTGGTTATCAATCCGTTCTTCTCTTGCCAGTTGGTTTTGCTCATTGTACTCATAGCGCTCAATCAA
>CBDUMX010000284.1:0-2426 GCA_965368435.1 uncultured bacterium | reverse complement strand
TCTATATGATCACCAAAGAAGAATTTAAAAAGTATAAAAATCAATCTTATTTTCTTAAACTAAAAGAACTTGCTGCGGCCAAGAATGTAGATCCCTATGGTTACAAAATGATTTTCTTTGGAGGAACTGGAGCCGTTGGAGGTCAGGCAGTAATTGAAGTACTTCAAGGTTTTCAGTATATAGAGAGAAATAGGTATTCTAAAAGCAATAGCAGACCTGAACTGCTGATCACAGGAATTGATGTTGGACAAATCAACCAATTTTTATCAAAACTATTCCAAGTATTCGGACCAAATAGTTTTAAAAAAATCAATGAGGACGATAATAATCCTACTTACCTATTTGAAGATTTAGTTGAACTAAATTTTCAAATTTTATTGGCATCACCTGAGTTTAAAACTGATCTCAATGCGGCTTTGAAATCTATAGACAGCGATGAGGGAAAAATTGATTACCTAAAATCTGAAGCTTCTAAAATTACTGCTCCTTTTGAAGAATTTGTTCGAGCGTTTAAAAAGAAAGCTGGCGTAGATAAGGTAAGAGCTGTTTTCTCTGGAATTCCAATTCCAAGCGTTGCTACCTATCATTTTGAAGCCATAGATAGATTACTAGATCAGCACGGGCTCAGTGCTAACGATCACGATAAAAGCATAGAGCGCGGTATTAAGCGGGAAATCCTTAAAGGACTTGCTCAAGACTTTGGCGCTATTAAAGCAGAACATGCTGAAGAAGTACTCATTGCGCATACAACCTCTGTTGGAGGAATGTATCAGATTATTAATGGTCAGGCAGTAATTAAAACAGGTTACGCTCACTCCTCATTGGGTTCTTTATTAAAGGAAAAACAGTATTACGCGAATGAGTTGACCATACATTATTCGCATTTCGGATTGAAAAGTTTGGTGACTGCAGCGGCTATTGGTATTGATTATATATATCAAAAATCAACTCTTCCACTAAGCAGCGGAGTTTCTAGAAAGTATAGAATTGCCAGCGAAAAGAACGAACTGCCTTTTGATATTTCCTTAGTAAAAGACAAAAAAGGAACTAAGCTTATTAATAAGGTCTTTCCATCAAAGCGCATCTATTCTGATCATCCAATACTCGATCAAAAAGGTGAACCCAGCTCGAGAGCGGCCTTTGATTTTGGAAATGAAAAAGACAATGTTAAGACGCTGAATGTGAGCTATGCTTTGCGAAGTGGTGAGAATGGACTCTTTTCACTCGACAATGCATATGCCCTATACCTCAATATGAAAATTGCTTCTCAAGAAGAGTTAGCTCACGTTTTGGTTTATAATGCATTCTTTGGTGATGATGCACAAAAGCCTTGGTTTGATGAACACGGTATATGTTATTATACTCAAACGGATAATTCGAGTTTGATTTTTGCTCTATTGAATAATCGCAGGGAATTCAGAAATTACCAGACTTCGGCATTTACTTCAAAGGCATTTCAAGAATTGGGATCTTCTAAGCACCAAGCGGAATTGCATACCAGTGCACTGTTTATCTTGATGCACAAATTGCGACACATCAATCCGGCGCAAGTGAGCAAAGAGATTACCTCTAAATATAATAATGCGGAGGTTAAGGAGTATGTCGACAAAAACACGCCAACTCTACTCATAGAAGATGTGGTTAATTACGGAACCGACATCAATAAATTGGGTGCTGATTTCTGTGAATTATTTGAGTTAAAATCTGCCGATGATATGGCGCGTTTTGTTGGATTTAAAGGAGAGCTACACGGATTCACTCAAACATTCTTCAACCATTTATTGGTGATAGTACAAAACACCATTAACGCAATTACATCACTAGGTACTCCTATTATATACACCAACAAAGAAGGCAAAGACATTATTTTGAGTGGGCCCTATTTCGCACCTCTTGATTTGATCATAAAAGACAACTTTAGTTTAAAGGATTATATAGATGATGTTAGTGCTAAGCACAAAATCAATTCTAAGGACTTCTTTGAATGGGTAATATGCAATAATGGCTTGGCGGATATGCGTCCAAAAGCCGTGTTCAATACCGCTAAGATTTACCAAGACGGTTTAGTAGATGCCATTCACATCAGTGAAACCGATGCTCAATTCCGCAAATTGGTTAATACCTTGAAGCAAAAGAACGGTAGAAACTTAGAAGAGAACTACCACTATAGCACCAGCGGTTTAGTAGCTTATACCAGCAGAATAACTGGCTTATATGAGCAATTATCCAACTTCGATCTTAGTCTAGGAACCTTAAACGGCTGGAAAGCATTATTCCCAGTAGATTCTAACAATAACCATCCATTAATTCCCGGTTTAATAGAGGCAATGAGAATGTATAGCGAAGGTTTGGGTAAGATTACTGGATCTGAGTTCTTATATCCTAAGTATGGGTATTTTGATTAGAAAGATATCTTTATCACAACG
>CBDUMX010000283.1:0-2448 GCA_965368435.1 uncultured bacterium | reverse complement strand
AATAAAAGTATAGATAAAGTTGAATAAAGGTTTTTATAGAAACTAACTTATAATATTTTTGCACTTCATTTTTGGAGAGATGGCAGAGTGGTCGAATGCGGTAGTCTTGAAAACTATTGAGGGTCACACCTCCGGGGGTTCGAATCCCTCTCTCTCCGCAACAAATGGACAAAGCCTTTCAGCGCAGCTGGGAGGCTTTTTTATTGGCGGCTATTTGAACCGCAGGTTCAAGAATAGTAGGCAATAAAAAAGACTCAGGCACGAAGTGCATGGCATTGTCCATTTGTTGTTACACCACCCACAGGGATCACCGTAGCCCAACGGAGGTAATTCTAAGACGCAACAAGTGTATTGAGCTTATAGGATTAGAGTTGAGTTTTGAATGTTAGTGCTTTAGGGAATTCCTGTAATAAAGAGTATGAAAACAAAAAAGATAAAATTGGGTTTATGAGCTAGCAGAAGATTTATCTGAGATATCAGATGTAGGTTGCGCCATGGTTTCCGTTTTATTCATTTTCTTATATGGTCTGATGATAAGACCCAAAGGTTTATCATAGGTGAAGTAGTTGCCAGCCCAATCAACCAAAGCGAGTACTTTGTTTTTAAAACCCACAAGAGACATCAGATGAACAAACATCCAGAGCAGCCATGCTAGAAATCCTTGGAATTTCAGGTATGGCAGATCTACAACCGCGCGCTTTCGACCAACTGTAGCCATAGTACCCTTATTTTTAAAAATGAACGGCTTCATGGCTAATTGCTTTTGTTCTCTCAAAATGTTTTTTGCCAATGCTTTACCTTGTTGCTGTGCCACGGTTGCGAGCATAGGCAAGCCTCGGGGATGCTCAGGAGTTATGCATGCCGAAACATCTCCAATGGCGTATATAGCATTCATGTTTAGGACTTTGTTGTAGTGATCAACTGCTATTCTATTGTCTTTTAGCACTGATTCCGGATTTATTCCATTGATTGGAGCACCTTTAACACCAGCGGTCCATATTACGGTATCGGTTTTAAATTCACTCTTATCTTCAAGAATCAAAGAAGATCCATTGTATTCTTTTACTTTGGCATTCAACATCACATTTACACCTAGCTGTTTAAGATATTTTAGACTTTTTGCTGATGCGGCAGTTGACATTGCCGACAAAAGTTTCGGAGAAGCTTCATATAAACTGATATTCATTTTATTGAGATCTAGTTCTGGAAAGTCTTTGGGCAAGACATAAGATTTCATTTCGGCTAAAGCTCCAGCCATTTCAATACCTGCCGGTCCCCCTCCGATTATTGCTATATTGAGTATTTCGTCAATTTCCTGTTCGGTTTGTTCAATTAGCGCTTTTTCAAGATTTTGAAAAATATAGGATCTAATGTTCAGTGCCTCTGGGATAGATTTGAGGGCAAATAATTGATTTTTAACCGGATCAAAGTTGAAAAAATTATTCTGGCTTCCAGTTGCAATGACCAGATAATCATAATAAATTAAGCCAATAGATGTTTTCAAGCATTTATTTTCAGGCACTATAGATTGCACCTCTGCCATTCTAAATGTGATGTTTTCGCTTTTTCGAAATACTCTTCGGATAGGATAAGCAATGCTGTCGGGCTGGAGTCCGCCAGTTGCAACTTGATACATTAGCGGCTGAAAGTTGTGGTAATTGTTTTGATCAATGAGTAAGACTTCAACATTTTTATTGATAAACTTTTTGGCGAAGCTAATACCAGCAAAGCCTGCTCCCACGACAACGATATTGTACGTTTTCATTTAGTAACTAGAAATTCAAACCTAATACATATATGTATACGAAGATGAGATTAAAAATTACAATTTGGAGGGGATTGTGATTAGAATATTGAATAGAAAAGTGGTGATAAGAACCTGCGGGGGCCACCACCTCCTCCCCAGTAGCAAATATATTTTATAATTATGCTGCTGGCAATTTCAACTTAAATGCGCGATCTTATTTCTTATTAGTGCCACCTGCACCAAAATATTATTCTAATATCTCTTTTATCTGAGCTAAATCTACTGGCTTGGTGAGGTAACCCGCAATACAGTCATACTCTTTTGCTTTATCCCTATCCTCTTGCATATTAGATGAAGTGAGAATAAAAACCTTTGCTTTATTTCTGTAACTGCTATAGGCATCCAAGAATTCCCAGCCGTCCATAATAGGCATGTTAATATCCAGAAGAATTATATCTGGTCTACCTTTAGCATCTATTGCTTGAATTGCTTCCTCTCCATTCTGAAAAACCCTATATTCAGAAGTTGCATCAGCCGTTTCAATAAGCTTTGATGTTAGCATATTCTGTATGGGGTCATCGTCTACAAGGAATATCATTTTGATAATAGTTTGGGATTCAAATTAGGCAATATTATACTTAATTCTGTTCCTTCAAGTTCTTTCGAATTTAATGAAATTTTTCCATTTAATTTATTCACTG
>CBDUMX010000282.1:0-2467 GCA_965368435.1 uncultured bacterium | reverse complement strand
CAAAACTGTTATTGGCTATACATGGAATGCTGTCGATAGCAATAAATCCGGGTTCAGGGGAAGCTATAACCTCCATTTCAAATCGTTGGGTATTATGACATCCTTGCCCTGTATATACATGCAAGTCAACCCATTTATGTCCAATAGTATTATAATGCTTCAGAGCGGATTTACCATAAATAGTATCTAAATCACTAAAAACCCAGACTACACTATCAACTTGGCCAAAACTAGAGGTGCTAAAATCTCTGAACTCATATAAGTTGCTGTTCAGGCAATTGCTAAGTTCTTTGTATTGAATTTCAATTCTTGGGGTGTCAGAAACTACAACCCGCTTACTTATGCTGTCTCTACATCCGTTCAAACTTTCTATTCTTAATTCTATATCGTAATTATTGGGAACAGCACTAAATAATGTGTCTGCTGTACCTTGATTGTGATACACAAAATCAATGTACCAATTATAGCTAATAATAGAATCAGTGGACTGATTGACAACAACATTTTCTATCATTTCAATATTTGTTCCTCCGCACAATTGAGGGTCTGGGAAAATGAAATCGGCCTCAACCTTATCAAAGAAAACGACATCAACAGTATCATAGGCAGTGCATTGAGAGACACTGTCAGTGGCTATTAAAGTATATCGCCCGGCTTGATCAATTTCTAAATTTGGACTGATATCGCCCGTATTCCACAAATAGGAAAAAGTAGGAATATCAGTTACTTCAATAGTGTACAAACTATCTGTGCAGGCAATAAGCTTATCCTTGCTGATTAGATTAAGCTTATCTTCATCGTTAACATATACATATTGATAAGCCGTATCTATTAATCCCGATGAATTTGCAGCATATGCAAGTTTTACGAGATACTCTCCAGTGTTTATAAAACTATGTGCAACCTGAAAACCTGAGTCTGGAGGGGAGCCATCGTCCCAAAACCATTTATAATAGTGGGAGGTGCTGTCTGATGGTTCAAAGATAAATATACGGCCACTATCACATAATGGATAATCTTCAAATGTGATGTTCATTTCCAGGTTCCTCAGCCCACTACCTGCAGTATATAAATAACTTTCATAACCCCCGGTTCCATAAATATAGGCGAGAAATCCAAAGTAATTTTTAATAGCATGTGTTCCGGGATTAACAGAGTCTGTATACCAATAAAAATCGCCACAATTGGAAGCTGCAAGCTTTGATCTAGGCACAATTACACCATCAATGTACAGAGAATCAATTCCAGCTTTAGGTATTATTATACTTAAAAAGTGTTGCGAAATAATATTAGTATTTGAGGTAGTTATAATGGCGTGAGAAATCAATTGTTCAACTGGGCTAATATAGACTAGAGCTGGGTCGCCATTACCCGAGCCGTTACAACCTTTGCCTTTCATTATTTGAGAAACAATAACTGGAACATCTGTGGTAATACAAACTGAGCGCTCAGAGTTTACATCATAATGATAAACTTCACCTTCTTGCAAGGTGTCCACTATTATGCCGTCACGTTCAACAATAGTAGTTTCTGATGCCGCTACTTCTATTATGTATCCATTGAAATGATTTTTCAGTGGTGCAATTAAAAACGTTCTGCCTAATGTACTTTTAGGAGGTACTTGTTCAATGAGCAAGTCACAGGCCCCACATCCACCCGCATAGGTGCAAAAATTTCCACAAAAAAGTGAAATCTTATGTCCAGTGGTCAAAACTTCTGCTTTCCCTCCAGATATCTCATAACCGGGGAATGTTCTAAGTTGAACACACTCACCTTCATCTAAAGTAAAACTGTACACTGAATCTGGCGTAAGGGAAGGTGTTGTGCTTCTTAAGGTTATCTCTACTTGTGTATTGTCATCATGGCTAACTATTGCCATTTCTTTTAATGTTCCAGGACCTTCTCCGTAAGTGAGCATAAGGTAGTCCACATTCATTGGTATGGCTTTACTTGGGTACAAAACAGTTGCATCTGTGGCGTAGTTGGAAGGCAGAAGTAAATATGCCGAAACATCTTCAGTTGAAGTGATTCTAAAACTTTTTGTCTGAACTTGTGCAAAACCTGAACAACTGATTTCGTTTCTCTGAAATCCAAATCGCAATAGTGAATTTGCAGCAACATTGTATGTATAGCTGTTCCCTGAACTAAGCAATTCAATAGTCACCGAACACGCTTTTTCTGAGCTTATGAAAATGACGGCTGAATCTAGACTAGCCCTGTGCGTGTCAAATGTGGTACCCCAAAACTCTTTTCCTTTAGTTTCCATCTGCGCGAAGGATGAGGCAGATGTAAGTATTATGGCAAGACAGAATATAGATAATTTGATATGGAAGTAAAAAGGTTTCAAGTGATTAAGGCTAGTCTATTTAATCAAAACTCGATATGTAAATATAGAGGATTAGATTGGAATAAATGTTGCATGCTCAGGTGATTAATAAGGGTATTTTAAGGTCTTAGTAATTGTATA
>CBDUMX010000281.1:0-2468 GCA_965368435.1 uncultured bacterium | reverse complement strand
TTCGACATAGATAAGGCCAAATGGTTCAACCACCAATTTATTATGAAGTCTAAAGCAGAGGATCTAAAGCCTCTTTTAGATCTGAGTGATATACATCTCAGTAAAGGCGAAGCTTACTTGTTGAAAGTGATAGATATGATGAAAGAGAAGGTATCTTATTTACATGAGATACTTGCTTTAGGTGATTTCTTCTTTCAATTGCCACAGCATTATGATGAAAAAGTGCTTGCCAAAAAGTGGAATGCCGACGTTGCAGAACACTTGAGCAACTACTTAACTGGACTTAAAAATGAGGGACAAACATCTGCTGATCAGATGGAACAAGCACTAACAGACTATGCCACTTCAAAAGACATTAATAAAGGGATGTTGATGCAGCCTTTAAGATGGGTTGTAAGCGGACAAGCGGGTGGACCTCCTATTTTTGATATGCTCTCTCTTTTGGGTGTAGATGAACTGCTAAATAGAATTGAAATTGCTAAAAGCAAATTTTCTATCCAAGGTCAATAGACAACTTATTGCAGGCGATTTCGCTGGCTAGTTGTTCGGCGTGCTTTTTAGTTTTCCCCTGAGCTACACCAAACTCTTCATTATCTATCAGAACGGCAATAGTATACACTTTTGAGTGGTTCTTGCCCTGTTCGTCCATCACCTTGAACTCCAGACTTTTGCGTTCTCTTTGAGTCCACTGATTGAGTATACTTTTAAAATTCTCTGTGAGTTCTTTCAGTTGTTCAAAATCCAAATAGGGAATTACTATTCTGCGTTCTACAAAACGTTTGGTATACGCATATCCACGGTCAAGGTATACTGCTCCTATTAAAGCTTCTAATGCGTTTCCGGAGATGCCTTTTACAGCAAGTTTGTTTCGTTTAACGCTTGGATCAAGGCTGAGGTGCTGTTGTATTCCCATTTTAGATGCTATCTCAGACAGCTTCTTACGGCTAACGGATTTCGACCTCATTTCAGTCAAAAAGCCTTCCCCTTTAAACGGAAATTTCTTGAAAAGCAGTTCAGCTATAATCACTCCAAGGACCGCATCGCCCAGATATTCCAGACGTTCATTGCTGTTTTTTGTCCTCAAGCCTTTAATTGTTTCAGCATTGGAATTGTGGATGAAGGCTTGCTGATACAGTTTAATATTCTTAGGGAAATAGCCAACTAAGCGATAGATGTTTTTATAAAATGTCTTTTCGCTAGAAAAATTGAGAAAATAGAATTTGTAGAATGCGCGAATCACGCTTATTCACATTTACCTAAAACTACAGATACATTGTGACCCCCAAAACCAAAAGTATTGCTTACCGCAACTTTAACTTCTTTGTTTTGAGCTTTATTAAAGGTGAAATTCAATTTAGGGTCAAATGCCTCATCATCTGTAAAGTGATTGATGGTTGGTGGGATAACACCTTTATTGATTGCCAAAAGGCATGCTAAAGCTTCTACCGCTCCAGCAGCACCCAACAAATGCCCGGTCATCGACTTTGTTGAGCTGATATTGAGATTGTATGCATGGTCTCCAAACACTTCTTTAATTGCCTTAGATTCGCTAATGTCGCCCAATGGGGTTGAGGTTCCATGCACATTGATATAGTCTACACTTTCAGGGCCAATACCGGCATCCTTCAGTGCAAATTTCATTACGTTCATTGCTCCCAGTCCTTCGGGATGTGGTGCTGTAATATGGTGCGCATCTGCTGTTAGACCTCCACCTAAAACTTCACCATAAATCTTTGCTCCTCGTGCTTTAGCATGCTCATACTCTTCAAGTACAAGTGCTGCTGCACCTTCACCCAATACAAAACCATCTCTATCCTTATCAAAAGGACGAGAAGCCGTTTCAGGTGAATCATTGCGCTCGGATAGCGCCTTCATACTATTAAATCCGCCAACTGCTGCTTCAGCAACGCATGCTTCTGAGCCACCGGTTACCATGGCTACAGACATACCTAAACGGATATAATTAAAAGCATCTACTATCGCATTATTTGACGATGCGCAAGCAGATACAGTTGCAAAGTTTGGACCTCTAAAACCGTACTTAATGGAAATAAATCCAGGTGCGATGTCACAGATCATTTTAGGAATAAAAAAAGGATTAAACCTAGGAGTACCATCTCCTTCAGTATAATCCTTAACCTCTTGAGTTAACGAATGTAAGCCTCCTATACCGGAACCCCAGACAACACCAATTAATTCAGGCGCAAGACCTGCTTCGTGTATACCTGAGTCGGCAACTGCTTCATCCGCAACAACCATAGCATATTGTGTAAACGGGTCCATTTTACGGGCTTCTTTCCTATCAATGTAATTCGAAACGTCGAAATTCTTAACCTCGCAAGCGAACTTTGTTTTGAATTTCTCTGTATCGAATTGTGTGATGGGAGCCGCTCCACTGACACCATTGGACAAACCGTCCCAGTACTCCTGAGCGGAATTTCCAATAGGCGTAAGAGCGCCTATACCAG
>CBDUMX010000280.1:0-2474 GCA_965368435.1 uncultured bacterium | reverse complement strand
TAATAGTTTCAGTAGTGCTTTGG
This sequence comes from uncultured bacterium, assembly GCA_965368435.1. GTDB lineage: Bacteria > Bacteroidota > Bacteroidia > NS11-12g > UBA9320 > JAHEKB01. The sequence continues at coordinate 2,451 of CBDUMX010000280.1, read as the reverse complement.
TTTTTGGCTTCTTATGGACCAAAAGCTGAGTCCAGCTTCAGTCTTCAGGAAGTAGACAAGTTAGAACAATCTTATGCTGGAAAGATTGGCAAGGTGATAGAACCGAGTATTAAACCCATTGGTTTCAACTGGAAAATAGGTATTGCACTCATTACATCATTTGCAGCTCGGGAGGTTTTCGTAGGTACTATGAGTACAATCTACAGTGTTGAGGATGAGGAGAACTTTGAACAGATTAGAGAGAAAATGCGGAAGGATGTCAATCCCAAGAATGGAGAGAAAATCTACTCCTTGGCGGTGGTCTTATCCCTTTTGGTCTTCTATGCCTTCGCCATGCAGTGTTTTAGCACTTTGGCAGTAGTCTATAAGGAAACTAAAAGTTGGAAATGGCCAGTTATTCAGTTTTTCTACATGACAGGGCTAGCCTATATCTGTAGTTTCATAGTGTTTCAAATCTTCAAATAAGAAAGCACGGTTTCTTTAGCACCTAAATTCTTCGTATTAAAACCCTCTAGTTTGGCTTTATAATCCATCTTGTTTGCCTTAAAGCTTTGGATGAAATCTACTATCTCGCTGGCTTGTGAAACTCGTTTGGCTATTCCAGCTTTCTCGGCGGCTATGGCCTCAGGAAATTTGTCGACCTTGGGACCAAAGATAACTGGACTCCCCCATGCTAATGGCTCAATGATATTGTGCAATGCACCAGAAAATCCGCCACCAACAAAAGATACATCTGCACTTTTATACATACTAGATAACTGCCCGATAGAATCTAGTATTAGCAGCTTTCGCTCGGCATTAAAGCCTTCTTTTGATATCCTACCAATACCGTAATCCTTAAATTTTGATTCAATACTTTGTATTCTGCTTTCCTCTATGGAGTGAGGAGCAATGATGATTTTGCAATTATCGAGTAGATCTAGTGAATTGAGGAGCAAATTTTCCTCTCTCTCCCATGAAGATCCAAGAATCAGCAACAAGTGATCTGATTTGAATTTCACTAAGTCTTCATTCTCCGCAGTATTTGCTATAAGGTCATTAAGTCTGTCGTATCTCAAATCTCCAGTAAAAACCACATTACTAAAATCTTTGCTTTCAAGTATCTCTTTGCTTTTTTCATCTGAAACAAAAAGCTGTTTAAACTGCATGAGAAGATTGCGATACGCTTTGGTATACCACTTAAATATGAAATGCTGTTCTTTAAATCTTGCATTGAGCAAATAGAAATCTACAGATCTTCCCAAGCCTTCTCTGAGATAATGATACCACAATTCATACCGCACAAAGATTGCTATCTCTGGATTGTATTTATCATAGAAGTTCTTGACATTGGGTTCCGTTTCCATCGGTAAATAAGTAATACTGTCTTTGACACGTTCATCTTTAATTGCTTGATTGTACCCACTCGGACTAAAAAAAGTTATTAGCAGTTTATTCTTGTCGTGCTTTTTCAGAATTTCATTGATAATTGGCAGTGCCATTTCGAACTCCCCTAGAGATGCGCAGTGAATCCAAAACTTAATTTTTGAACGCTGATGGTCAGGGGCTAGTCCTCTCTGCTTAAAAAAATACTTAAGTTTTTTGCTGAACGGCCAAAGCATGACTAGCATTACCAAGGCCAGTGAGATTACAATATTGTAAAAGATTCTAAACATTAATTAATGAAGAATTCTTCATCATCTTTATGCTTGGTATAAACAGGGACAATGAGCCCTATTTTGAATGCGGTTGTAGCATCGAAACGCTTATCTAAACCAGAACTATTGGTGTTGTAATTCCAAGTTCTTCTACCCTGGGTAAATCCCTGATTGAATTCCACTCCAACTCTAAAATGCAGTTTATTGCTATTCACCAAATATTGATATCCTATAAATTGCTTGGTAGCAAAACCATAGGTGAGTCGGTCGTAACCCTTCTCATACTCCCCGTTAATTTGAGGAATACTGACTTGAGAGGAGAAGATATTGATTTTGTGTTGCATTACCCCAAGTCCGAGGCTTACAATAATTCCGCTGTTCTCCATACTCTTAATAATAGGGTAAACGTAAGAGCATTTAGCGCTCACATAATTACCTAGTATACTCAATCGAACAACTGAATAGTTGCCATTTTGATCTATAATTTGACCGCTACTAGCGGTAATTGATTCAAAGAGTGTAGAGTCTTTTACATGATTACCGTAGTACCAGTCGTAATCAAATCCAAACTGAAAATTTGATTGCGTTTTATACTCTATGGATATGCCCACACTGGTAAAATCATAGAAGCGCTCTTTAAGATCACCACCTGCTTTTTGATACGACCAGGTTGGAGTAAAAAGGAAGCCGTGATTATTCAAATTTGTTTCACTATTTGCTGCAGTTTGAGCCTTCAAACTGCATACTGCGAAGAGCAGAGTAAATAAAATGATACATTTTGCTTTCAATGTGCTACAAATAAAGGGAATATTCA
>CBDUMX010000279.1:0-2500 GCA_965368435.1 uncultured bacterium | reverse complement strand
AGAACAAAAGAAAAAGTATTTACCTGGTCTGGGCGATGGGAGCATAAAAGCAGCATACTGTTTAACAGAACCAGATAGCGGTTCTGATGCATTAGCAGCAAAGACTAAAGCCGTTTTAGATGGAGATGAATGGGTGCTAAACGGACAAAAAATGTGGATCACCAATGCTGGCTTCGCAGATTTATTTACGGTTTTCGCTAAAGTAGATGGTGAGCATTTTACAGGCTTTTTGGTAGAAAAAGGCACCGCTGGTTTAACTTTAGGAGATGAGGAAGTAAAGTTGGGGATTAAAGGAAGCAGTACTCGACAAGTATTTTTTGAGAACGTAAGAATACCAAAAGACAATCTTTTAGGAGAAATTGGCAAAGGCCATAAAATAGCTTTCAATGTACTAAACATAGGAAGATATAAATTATGTGCAATGGTGATGGGTGGTGCTAAGCGAAGCATAGATGTAGCTGTTAATTACGCCAATGAGCGACACCAATTTGGTGTACCCATCTCTAGCTTTGGCGCCATACAACACAAACTTGCAGAAATGGCGATAAGAACCTATGCCTGTGAAAGCGCAACATATAGAGTGTCGGATTTTATCAAAGACAAAATTGATGCACTTGAGAAGGAAGGAATGAACAAGACCGAAGCCAAGCTCAAGGCTGCAGAGGAATACAATATTGAATGTGCTATTCTGAAAATATTGGGATCTGAGGTTTTAGATTATGTGGTGGATGAAGCAGTTCAAGTCTTCGGTGGTACTGGCTATTCAGAAGAGTATCCAGTGGCGAGTATGTACCGAGATTCTAGAATTAACAGAATTTTTGAAGGAACCAATGAGATTAATAGAATGTTGGCGGTTGGACAAGTACTCAAAAAAGCCTTGAAAGGCGAACTTGATGTCATGGGTCCAGCTATGCAGATTCAAAATGAACTCATGGAAATTCCAGATTTCGGTGAAGAGAGCGATGGAAGTGAATTCTACTGGGAGCACAAAGCAATTATGCAGGCTAAAAAAGCCATCCTCATGACTGCAGGTGCTGCTGCTCAGAAGTTCATGATGGAATTGGAAAAGCAACAGGAAATCCTGATGAATATCGCAGATATGGCTATTGATGTTTTTACAGCAGAAAGTATGTTGTTGAGAACTGAAAAACGCATTCACCTCAAAGGAGCTGAAGACACTGCATTGCAAATTAAGATGACCAGAGTGTTTATTTCAGATGCTTTAGAACGCATTAATTTATCGGGTAAACACGCCCTTACCGCCTTTGCTGAAGGAGATGAATTGAGAATGATGTTATTGGGACTCAAGCGTTTCACCAAATATGAGCCACTAAATACGGTTGCAATTAGAAAAGAAGTAGCCGCGGCACTAATCAGTGCTAATGCATATTGTTTCTAGTTTGTTTATCGGTTTTAAGGAGTTCTTTAAGGGCTAAGATTATAGCGTTTCCCGCATTGCTTAAACCCTGATTGTCTATCAAACGTTTGTATTGTAAAAACTCAAAATGCAAATTGGTATTCCATCTCAGATTCAGAAGTTGTGGGACAATTTTGTAATTGTACTCTATCCATAAAGACTGACTCAATTGAGCACAGTATTCTGAAAGAAGCAAAAGCACCTCATCCCTTAGCTTTACTTTTTCAAACTGATTCTGATCAAAAATTTCAGAGTGGAATTCTTTTAAATGACGGTTAATCATGGCATTAAATACTAATGGACTTAATAGCCAATATAGTTCAGCATAGCGCTGATAACAATTCCGTCTTATTAACGCGCTTAATGTTCACATAAACGTGTTATGGCCAAATCGGATGAAGAAGCTTTCCACTGTATAGCACCCAAAGCATAGAAGCAATACCCATAGCGTTCATGCCATATCCGAAAAGTATCATTTGATTTAAACTATACTCTTTGTTTTTGAATACGAGGAAGATGTCGAAAAGCAACCAAAGAGCAAATAAGCCCAGTATTAGAGCAAGCACATAATCCTGAAACCAGCAGCTCAAGATGTAGACCTCAATGGTCAACAATAGAATCATGAGTAGCTTGGATTTTTGTCGACCAAGCTTCAAAGCAGTAGTAGTTTTTCCCGCCAACTTATCCGGTTCAATGTCCATAATTTCTCCAGCCAAATGCGCTTGAAAACAGAAGAAGCAGAGATAGATAAACGCTTGCCAAGGGATTAAAGCAACATCATTGAGATAGGAGCTAAAGACAGCTGTGAGTATATAGGCTATTTGTATAGCTAACTCAAAAGGAGGTCGGCTTTTAATCCGCAACGGCGCGAAATTGTAGATGATATTAAAGAGTGCTATAAGGGCAAAAAGCACTAACATTTTCCAATCGGCAACAAAAGCGAAATAAAGCATGAAGGCAGCAAGCAGTATGCTTGAAGCTCTAGCGGCCTTCTTCAAGGTGGGCTTATCGGCCTTGGCCCCAAAAAGAAAATTTCCTTTTCTTTTATTGAGAGCATCTGCTTTAATATCGCCTAAATCATTG
>CBDUMX010000278.1:0-2524 GCA_965368435.1 uncultured bacterium | reverse complement strand
TTCGACACTGCAAATAGAGTGATGATGCGCCGCGGTAAAAGCCTTGAAGAACAGGATAAAAACATATTAAAACATATATTTGAAGAGTCTTCTGAATTCCGAATTTGGGAGAAGAAAACCAGTAGCATATAATGAGACAGAAAATAGTTGCAGGCAATTGGAAAATGAATAAAAACATTGATGAAGGTAAAGCTTTATTAATCGAAATCATCAATAGTGAATTAAATGAAAATTGCCAAATAGTGGTAGCCCCACCATATATACATCTCCCTGCTTTCGCAACCTTGTTGAGCAGTTCTAAGATAAGCCTTGGAGCGCAAAATTGTCACCAACAAGACTACGGTGCATTTACGGGTGAAGTATCTGCATCAATGCTGAAAAGTGTTGGGGTTGAATACGTAATCCTTGGTCATTCAGAGAGAAGATCATACTATTTTGAAGATAGCTTATCTATATCCTTTAAAGTTAACCAGGCACTGGAAAATGGAATTCGTCCAATCTATTGCTGTGGCGAAACCTTGATGCAAAGACAAGAACATCAGCATTTTGAAATCATTAAAAGCCAGATTAGAGAAGGTTTATTTCATCTAAATGAAATTGAATTGCTCAATTGTGTAATAGCCTATGAACCCGTTTGGGCTATTGGAACAGGAGAAACCGCAAGTCCAGAACAAGCGCAGGAGATCCATTCCTTTATTCGCAAAGTTATAGCAGCAGATTATGGCGATATGGTTGCAGACAATATTTCAATACTATATGGTGGAAGTGTAAAAGCAGATAATGCTAAGGAGCTTTTTAACTGTCCGGATATAGATGGAGGTTTAATCGGTGGAGCAGCTTTAGACGCTTCTCAATTTGCTGCTATTGCAGCATCCTTCTAGAATACATAAGCCAGCATTAATGCTGTGTGGTCAAAGCTTTTAAAACTCACCCTCCTATCGTAATTTGTACCCACAGAATTTTGATCATTGGCAGAGTAAGCCTGCGTATTGAAATTAAGCAATGCGCGTGACTCCAAACTAATTGCAATTTGACTTAAGGGTCTATACGAAATACCTACAGCCGGTCTAAATCCAAAATTGTAGAAATAGCCATAATAGGATTGGCCATCTTCTTTAATAAATTTAGAGTTTAAGTAGGCATCTGTACCGCAATAAAACTTGAACTTATCAGCCCCTTTAATATCCAGATTGCGTTGTAAGCCCAGCGCGAGTTGATAGGCAATATATCCCTCGTTGAAGCTAATGCTATCAGAACGTATTTCTTTGTCAGTTTGCATCTGAAAACCGATGAAGGAACGCAATTCAAATTCGCGATTAAAGCTGTATTTATGATACAAGCTTAGCTCAGGTGATTTTAGTTTAAGCAGTGGCAGATTGAGCCCTAATTCATGTTTGTTTTGTCCGAAGCTAAACAATGTAGTACAACTAAAGCAGAGCATTAAGATCAGAGCTTTTGAATTCATAAGAACAATATTAAAGTATACTAACGAAAAAAGGGCTTCCGATGGAAGCCCTTTTTTATAAAGTTTTATTTGAGATTACATTCCTGGAGCTGGAGGAGCAGTATTTCCAGTAGAACCTTGTTTCATATCGATTCTTCTTCTGCTGTAGTCACCTGATGCATCAGATGAGTAATCTACAGTTATTCTGCTTCTGTCAATACCATAGTTAGACTCTAAATGGTCAATAATAGCGTTTGAACGTCTCCAAGACAATTGCTCAGATGATTTGCTATTAGAGTAACCAAGAGTTGTAATGGTAAGCTCAGGACAAGTTTTCATTTTTTCTGCTATGGCCCAAAGGATACCATAAGTGCTTGCAGAGATTTTAGAGCTTCCATCTTCAAAGATGATAGAAGGAAGTACTACGTTCTCACAATCACAGCAGTTTTCATTAATATCAATACCAACACCTCTAACGTCAACAAGTGATCCGTCAGCAGTATTTGCTTCTTCATCTCTACAATCAGGTACACCATCGTTGTCACTGTCTATTGCAACACCATTCTCATCTACTTCATCGCATTCAGAGAAAGGCTGAGCATCTTTACAGTCAGAGATACCGTCGCCATCAGAGTCAACTGCTCTACCGTCACCATATACTTTATCACAATCAGTGTCTGGTTCAGTGTCGTAGTAATCACTTACTCCGTCACCATCAGAATCTTCTAAAAGTGGCTTCATACGCTCAATATTGTTTTTCATTGAGTCCATGTCAGCATATATAGTTTCCATTGGGTTTAACCAATCGTAGTGCTTGTCTTGACCTTTCTTTCCTAATTTAATAGAAGCTTGAAGACCTAAAGTTGAGTAATAATCCCAAACTCTGTTTCTCCAAACTGGGAAAGAAAATCCGTCTAAGTTATCACTTCTAGTCCAATGAGTTTTAAACTCAAGACCAAGATCTAACCACTTACCAAAGTTTCTTTTGATACCAGCACCAAAAGGAATAGTAAGGTTTCTTCCTTTATAATATGTTCTAGCGTCGGCAATTTGACCACCAAGATTCCAAGTAGAAGGATC
>CBDUMX010000277.1:0-2543 GCA_965368435.1 uncultured bacterium | reverse complement strand
TAGATGGTCAGCGCTATCAATCTGACTCTATACTAAAAACCACCCTGGGTGATACGGGCAGCTATGTTATAGGATTACTGGTTGAAACAGAAAACGGTTGTATTGATAGCATATATAAACCTGCATTAAATATAGTCATTGCAAAACCAGAAGCAGATTTCTCATACATCGTTGGCAGAGAAAATTTAGGCGCTTTGCCAATAGAGTTCTTTGACTCTAGCAGAGGGCAAATCAGCTATTATCAATGGACATTCTCTGATGGCGATATTAGCTCAGATAAAAATCCAGTAAAATACTTCACCCAATACGGTGAGTTAATCGCACAATTGACAGTTGAAAATTTTGCGGGATGTTCAGATACCATTAGTAAAACCATCTCCTATGTTTCAGATGATCAGATACTAGTACCTACCGCTTTCAGTCCGAACGACGACGTGATAAACAATACTTTCGGACCCTTGTACCTACCAAGAAATACTGATTATAGTTTTACTATTTTCAACCGCTGGGGTGAGAAAATATTCGAAACAGAAAACACCCAAGAATTTTGGGATGGCAGCTATAAAGGAGAATCTTGCCAACAAGGTGTATATGTTTATATCATTAGCTACATCACCGAAAACGGCATTAATGTCTATAGGGGTACCGTTACTCTTTTGAGATAACCACTGTTATGCAACTTCATGTTAAAGGCATAATTCACCTAAAATGTCCAATCGCAATCAATAAATCTTTTGAATTAAGCATAGAGCAAAAAAGTGCAGTGGAGAATGGCTATACGAAAGAAGTACTATCGCAAATAATTAATGCTGAATACCCCGGGGCACTGATTAATATGAAAGAAATAACTGCACTTATAGTTCAGTGACTTAGCAATCACTTAACATAAACAGTCTTTCTATTAACAAATTCCATCATTCCATCTTTGGCCAATTCTCGTCCAAAACCAGACTTCTTAGTGCCTCCAAATGGCAAACGAGGATCAGACTTTACCAGTTCATTGACAAAGTAGGCTCCATCACTCACTTTATCGGCATGTCTTAGGGCTAGTTCTATATTTGAAGTGCAAACTGTAAGGCCTAAGCCAAAAGTCGACATTTGAGATAATTCCAATGCATGATCAAAATCTTTAGCCCTAATCATTGCGGCTAGTGGACCAAATGTCTCTTGATCGAAAGCATCCATTCCAGGCGTCACTTCACCCAGTATAGTGGGTTCATGATAGCATTTATTCTGTGAACCACCGAGGAGTAGTTTTGCTCCTTGCGAAATGGAATTTTGAACTTGTGCCTGTAATTGTTCAGCTAAATCTATACGTGCCAAAGGCCCAACTTGAGTAGCACTATCTAATGGGTCACCAGATTGCAACTCCCGTACTTTACTGCTAAATCTCGCTACGAAGTCTTCATATACTTCATCTTCAATAATAAAGCGTTTAGCAGCGATACAGCTTTGTCCGCAGTTCAGCATTCTCGCGACTAGTGCCGTTTGAACACTTGCTTCTATATCAGCATCTTTTAGCACTATAAAAGCATTATTGCCTCCAAGCTCCAAAAGGGATTTTTTTATGTATTTGCCAGCAATAGCCGCAACTGCAGAGCCCGCTTTTTCACTACCAGTTAAACTTACAGCTTGTACGGCATCATGAGCAATTATTAATTCTGTCTGATCGTGATGAACTATAAGGTTTTGGAAAACATCTTTTGGATATCCTGCTTTGGTAAAAACATCAGCAATCATTTCAGCGCATCCAAACACATTAGGTGCGTGTTTTAAAAGAGCGACATTACCCGCAGTTAAGCTAGGTGCTGCAAATCTAAATACTTGCCAAAAGGGGAAATTCCAAGGCATAATAGCAAGTACAGCGCCAATTGGATCATGCTTCACAAAGCTTTTACTAGCATCTGTTTCTATTATTTCATCCGCTAAGAATTCAGCTGCTTTAGATCCATAATACTCACAAACCCATGCACATTTCAATACCTCGCCCTTTGCTTCAGAAATTGGCTTCCCCATTTCTTCGCTAATCATTTTGGCATATGCATCTACATTTTGTTTTAAGACATCTGCAGCCTTAATAATAAGTTGACAGCGCTCTTCCAATGGTCTTTTCTTCCATTTATCAAAAGCTGTTTTGCTATTATCCAGATTTTTAATTAATTCTTCTTTAGTTATAGCGGTATAAGTGCCTACAACTTCATTAGTATACGGATTGATACTTTTAAATTCCATTATTGTATTTACTATCTTAGTTTAGAAAGGCCTGAATGCATTGATAAAATTATATGTTCTTAATTCTACTTTGCCAAGCTACCCATTAGAATAGGCACTATTCTTTTGTCTTCAACCAATTCAGATGAATACGCCGAGCGAATTGCTTTAATCCATTTTTGCGCTCTTTTATTCAACTTAAAATCATCAGTCATCATTCTTCCACGGCTCACCAGAATACCCATATCTGCTCCTTCATATAAGTAATCTCCTTTTTTAGAAATGTGCAGAAAGAATGCCTCACTTTCAGTCTCAACAGCTCTTCTGTGAGT
>CBDUMX010000276.1:0-2562 GCA_965368435.1 uncultured bacterium | reverse complement strand
ATCAAATATTGTTAATATCTGTTATTTAAGCAACTATTGCAGGAAATTACATGCAGGTTAGCAGACACTCATACCTCCTCTTAGCCGTTTTAGCACTCTTCTGGGGCAGTTCCTTCATTTTAATGAAAGAGGGCCTCAAAGCTTATGATTATTGGCAAGTAGCAGCTTTTAGAATTTCACTTGCTGGCTTAACGCTTCTTCCCTTTGTCAATTGGAAAAATTTAAAGATTAAAAGGTCTGATTACAAAATACTATTTATCTCCGGATTGCTGGGAAATGCCATGCCTGCCTTTTTATTTACAGCTGCACAAACCAAATTATCTAGTTCCTTAAGTGGTGCCTTAAATTCTCTTACCCCTCTCTTTGTACTGCTAGTGGGATTACTGTTTATGGGTGTTGCTTTCAATAAATACAAACTTTGGGGAGTAATTATTGGCTTATTTGGAGCATTGATGCTGATATTTAGTAAAGGGTTTAGCATAGATGGTAATAATTTGGAGTTCAGCGGGCTCATTGTGATTGCAGCTATATGCTATGGTACAAATGTTAATATAATAAAATATAAACTAGGACATTATCATCCCATGGTAGTCGCTGCTATTCCTTTAGCCATGGTGTCCATTATTAGTTTTATAATATTGTTAAGTGTTGGTTTGCCATTTGACATAGCAAATACGCAATCCATTAAATCTACTGCAGCAATTTCAGTACTGGCCATAGTTGGAACTGCTTTTAGCCTTTTTTTATTTAATAAGCTTATCCAACAAACCAATGCTGTTTTTGCCTCATCTGTTACTTACCTTATCCCAATAGTGGCTTTGCTGTGGGGCTTAATTGACGGAGAACAAATACAGCTGCTACAAGTCATTGGTTTAATAACCGTACTTTTTGCAATTAGAATAGTTAATAAAGGCTGATTACTTTTATCCCCCTCCTACTTTTATTTACATTTGATTTCTGATTATTGAGACTTTAAAAAATATCATCCAAAACAGAGTTTTCAAGATAGCACTGAGAATAATTCTGAGTTTATTTGCAGTATGGATAATTGTAAACAAGGTTGATTTACAAAAAGCAGTCTATCATATTAGCACCGCTAATTGGGTCTATTTAGTTCTCGCGTTTCTCAGCTTTTTTATTTCGCGAGTGCTTGCAGCCTTTAGAATCAACAGCTTTTATAAAACTCAAGATTTATTCCTTAATACCAGATTGAACATAAAATTGCATTTCCTTTCCATGTTCTACAATTTGTTTATTCCTTTAGTTGGTGGAGAAGGTTACAAAGCCATCTGGTTAAAAAAAAGATATCCGCAGAACTACAAGCAATTGGTAGGTGCCGCCTTTCTAGATCGCTTATCAGGAATGTTATTCTTATCTATTCTAAGTCTAGTCTTTATTCTTTTAAGTAGCTTGGCATTGCGTTTTAATCCTCTTTTGATCTTTGCTGCTATCCCAATTCTCCTGATTGCTCATTTCCTATTCACGAAATTGTTCTTTAAGTCGTTCAGAGGAGCATGGCTTAACAGTTCCGCTTTATCACTCATTATACAAATACTACAAGTTGTATGTAGTTTTTTTATTATTAAATCGCTAGGACTAGAGACTGACCTATTTGATTACCTCTTTATATTCTTACTCAGCACTTTTGCATTCGTCTTGCCAATGCTAGGGGCACGTGAGATGGCATTTGTATTTGGTGCAGAAGTGCTCGGCTTAAATTTAGAGATTTCGCTAGCTATTAGCCTTTTATTTTACCTCTGCACAGCCTTTAATTCATTACTAGGGGGATATTTCTTACTTTTTCCTCAACAACTCGAGACTAAAGCAACTTAAATTCAAAGCTGGGATGCCCTGATTGCCCTGTTTGATCGTAGAAATTCACAAAACGCAGCTTGTATATAAAACCTTTATTATTCTTAATAATGTAGTTTTTCAAGGGATCTATTTCATACGCATTTTTATCTAAGCTGTAGTATTTCCAATCGTAACCTATTTCATCGGCTCTAGTATTATCCCAGCTCAAAGTATCAATGCTACTGGCATCTATTGCTGCAAAATCTACAGACAGCTCCTTAACTTTAGATTGAGAACTAATTGCGCCATAAACTTCATAATCCAGTTTTTCAACTTCAAAATAGTGCAAATACTTCCCAAAGCTCAAATCGTAATCTGTAGATGCTGGCAAGTCAATTTCAGCCGAATCTCTTAAATTAAAATAGCTTTCAACAATGTCCATTTGAAGACTAGATGTTGACTCCAGCTTCGCCCACTTTAACTTCATCCCTGATTGTAGGTCATAACTTAATTTATAAAATCCTAAATGCTTGGCATTTGATCCTAAGCCTAAATCCAAAACATAAGAAGTATTTGGTTTTAAGACCCATTGGTTTTCTTCTCGTTGTCCGTGAACGAAATTCAATCCTATTGTATCAGTTCTTGAATCAAAATCTTCGGTAAAGCTTGCGTAATGTACAAATCTGTGAAAGTTGACTTGAACTTCCTCCTTGCCTATATAAATATCCCAAGCGTCGGGACTGCTTTGAGCTACTACACTATTGCTCT
>CBDUMX010000275.1:0-2587 GCA_965368435.1 uncultured bacterium | reverse complement strand
CCGGTCACTTGTCGCGCCGCTCCCCAACAGGTATACTTCATTCCAAAAATTAGTGCGCAATAATAAGTCTTGAACGCTTAATCTCCATATTTTGTTCATCTCTTATTTTAATGAAATAAACGCCATTGGCCAGCTCTGAAATTGAGTAGTTTTGAGCCATCTCATCCCATCTTTTCACCAATTGTCCGTATTGATTATAGCATTCAACTATCATTGCTGAAGCTGGCACTCCCTTTAGCCTAAAGTAGCTAGATGCGGGATTTGGAGAGATCGATGTGATTGATTTTTGCAAAGAATTAGTGCTCAGTGGTAGAGTATTTCTCGAAAAATACATTGCAGCAGCCAATGCACATTGAATAACCTGCTCAGTGGCATCTACATCCATATTACTCACATAATCATTATCTTGATGGTAAAATGGGTAATAGCTTTCTTGGTACAGGCCAGTAATTATATATCCACTGTCTTGAAATGGAACATAATCTGAAGAATAGGCTTTGTCGATTTTAGGTTCAAGATTACTATAAGTTCTGACCAATTGGGCTAATGTATCAGTCTTGGCCCAAGAAACGGCATTATTGCTTGAAGGTGTTGGGTTTTCGTCGCGCTCGCAAACTATTTTGCTGTTGTTTTCATTTTTTGTACCTCCGAGTTGATCTAAATTCAAGATCAATTCTATTTGATCGTTAGCATTTAAAGTATTGGCAACATAATGTGTGCTCCCAACCAAACCATTCTCTTCAGCTGAAAAATGAATGAAGCGAATACCAACTTCTGTCTCTATATCTTTCATTATCCTAGCTATTTGCAAACAGCAAACTACTCCACTCCCATTGTCATTAGCACCTCTAGAGCCTGGATAACTATCGTAATGGGCACAAATAACTATCCATTTGTTCGGATCTAAACCTGGCTTTTCTATAATGATGTTTTGAAGGCTATTTGAATTGAAATTAAAAGTATCGTATACAACTTCGGTGTATCCGTATTGCTCGTACTTTGTTTTTAGCCAATTTCTTGCATTCACTAATTCTGAGCTTCCAGTAGATTTAATACCGAGTTGTTCATACATAAGAAGGTATTCATATACTGAATCTATCTTCTCTATTTGCTGACCTATGCTGTAGTCGTAAGACTGTGCCTTTGTTGAATTTGATGCAAATACGACTATTAATAAGATATAGTATACTCTCGGCATTGATTCGAATTTACTGAAATGTGGACGCTTATATACTGATTTTCAGGCAATAGTTCTGCAATTTTATCAGGCCATTCAATGAATGTTGGTTTTGCTTGATCTATATAATCCCAGAAGCCTATATCTTCTATTTCAGCTGCATCCTTCAAACGATACAGATCGAAATGATAAATGCTGCTTGTTCCATTTGAATATTCATTCACCAATGAGAATGTAGGGCTATCAGCCTCCAATCCCAGCTCTTTGTTTACGTAGTACTTTACAAATGCTGTCTTTCCACTTCCTAAATCACCATGGAGTAGAACTACATTTCGCATCGAGTTATATTGAATTTTAATGAACTCATAAACTGCTTGTAAGTCGCTCAGTTTCTCAACCTTAAATGTTTTTTTCACTTATTTAGCTTCTAGACTAATTAATGGAACCATCATTTCTTCCATCGACATGCCCCCGTGCTGAAATGTGTCTTTATAATACTTAGCGTAATGATTTAGATTATTAGGATAGACAAAAAAGTCATTCTCTCTACTGAATATAAAGTGACTACTCATGTGCTGGGTTGGCAGCATGGCCTTAATGGGGTTTGTAATAGCAAATACGTCTTTCGCATTATACGTGAGTTTTTTCCCTGTTTTGTACCTTAAATTAGTTGTAGTATCGCGCTCTCCTACAACCTTAACTGTATTATTAACTTTCACCGAGCCGTGATCTGTGGTAATAACAACTTTTATGCCTTTAGATGACAGAAATTGGATGGCTTCTAACAGGGGTGAATGTTCAAACCAACTCAAGGTTAGTTTTCTGTAAGCAGCCTCATTTTCAGCTAGTTCTCTAACAATCTTAAAGTCAGTTCTGGCATGTGACAAGGTGTCTATAAAATTATAAACTATAAAGACCAATTCTTCATTTAACATATTTGGCAACTGCTCAACCATGTCTTTAGCATTGTTGAGATTGGTTACTTTGATATATTTCGCTTGGTATCCAGCTCGCAAACGCTGTAGCTGATCATTGAGAAACTCCTCTTCATGCAAATTTTTACCCCCTTCATCTTCATCATTACTCCATTTTGTTGGGAATCTCTTCTCTATATCAGAGGGCATTAAGCCAGCGAATAGAGCATTCCTAGCGTATTGAGTTGTAGTGGGAAGTATACTCAAGTAAATATCCTCTTTAGTAGTTCTATAATAATTGGAGATCTCCTTTTGTATGGTTTTCCATTGATCAAATCTCAAATTATCTAGTACTAAGACAAATAATGGTTCTCCGCTGCTTTTCTCAGGCAGTATACCCTTCTTTAAAAGCGTATGCGACATGATGGGAGCTTCATTGTTTTCGTATTGTATGAAATCCAGATAGTTCTCTTCAATGTACTTGCAGAATTCTTTA
>CBDUMX010000274.1:0-2607 GCA_965368435.1 uncultured bacterium | reverse complement strand
GTCATATTGTTGGACCAAACAAGCCATTGCGCAGAGCCATTGAAAATGGAGCGATATACTCGTGCATCTTTTGGGGGCCTCCAGGAGTTGGTAAAACCACTTTAGCACAGATAATTGCACATACCGTTGAGCGTCCATTTTATCAGCTGAGCGCTGTAAATGCCGGTGTTAAAGATGTGAGAGAAGTAATCGACAAGGCACAGAAATCAAAATTCATGGGCACGGGTGGAAGTGCTGTCTTATTTATTGATGAAATTCATCGCTTTAATAAATCTCAGCAGGATGCATTATTAGGCGCTGTGGAGAAAGGCATAATTACTTTAATTGGGGCCACCACGGAAAATCCAAGTTTCGAAGTAAATGCAGCTCTACTATCAAGATGTGAAGTTTTTGTGCTTGAGTCTCTAAATCTTGAAGAATTAAAGCAACTTGCTAATCAAGCATTGGAAACGGATACTGTCTTATCAAAAAAGAAGGTCAATATTAAGGAATGGGAGGCTTTGATTAAAATATCTGGTGGTGATGGTCGACGATTACTGAATGCATTGGAAATTGTTATTCAACACCAGAATCAAGAAAGTTTGGAGCTTACAAATGAACTGGTTAGCGAAGCTGTACAGAAAAAACTGGCACTTTTTGACAAGGGCGGAGAGCAACATTACGATATTATTTCTGCCTATATAAAATCGATTAGAGGCAGTGATCCCAATGCCGCAGTTTACTATTTAGCTAGAATGATAGAGGCGGGAGAAGACCCCAAATTTATTGCAAGGAGATTGCTCATTTTAGCTAGTGAAGACATCGGAAATGCAAATCCAAATGCCCTTTTGTTAGCCAATGCCTGTTTCAGTGCTGTGAGTAGTATTGGATATCCAGAGTGTAGGATAAATCTCTCTCAAACTACCATCTATTTGGCCTGCAGCCCTAAAAGCAATGCCAGCTACCTGGCAATTGGAGCTGCGCAAAAGTTGGTGAGAGAAACAGGTGACTTGAGTATTCCGCTTTCATTGAGGAATGCACCTACCAAACTGATGAAAGATCTGAATTATGGCAAAGACTATAAGTATGCACACGATCACGATGGCAATTTTGCCAATATTGAATTTTTACCGGAAGAGATAAAAGGTAGTTTATTATTTGAACCCGGTGATAATGCCAGAGAAAATGAAATTCGGGCTAGGTTAAAACTGCTGTGGAAGGAGAAGTATGGCTATTAATCCAAAATTAGTAGTCTAATTTTTTCTAAACGGGTCTCTTCAGCTTCTAAAATCTCAATTTCAAAGTTGTCAATTACAAATACTTCCTCTTTTGCAGGAATATTTTCCAATTTAGCTACTACGTATCCTCCAACTGTTTCATACTCTCCTTCAGGTATATTTAGATTGTAGCGCTCATTGATCAAATCTACTTCTGCCTTAGCTGAGATTATATATGCTCCATCAACTATTTCCACATCCTCATGGCGTTCAACTTCATCATGCTCATCTTCTATCTCGCCAAAGATTTCTTCCATTATGTCCTCAACTGTTATAACTCCAGCTGTACCACCGTATTCATCTACCACTAATGCTATGCTTTTCTGTGTTCTTGAAAACTCATTCAACATATCGTTGGCGGATTTCGACTCATTGGTAATAAGTATTGGAATTAAAATGGATTCTATAGAACTTGGTTTTTTCTGCAAATCTAGATGATGTACGTATCCAATTATATGATCGATATTGTCCTGATAAACCAAGACTTTGGAGTGCTGAGAATTAACAAAAAGCTCTAATAATTCTTGTATAGAAGCACTGATATCTACTGCAACAATTTCTGTTCTTGGCACCAAGCAATCTCTCACTTTTACATTGCCGAAATCCAAAGCATTTTTTAATATTTCGGTATCCACATCCCCTTCATCATCTCCATTATTACTCTGAGCACTTTGTGAAATAAAGTGGTCTAAATCAATTTTAGTAAATACTGGAGACTTTTCCGTGAACTCAGTTTTTAAAGCGCGTTGCAGAATAGATTTACTCAACCACATAACAAATCGAACAAAAGGCCACATCAAATAGTAGAAAAACTGAAAAGGATAAATGAGTACAGATAATAATCCGCTCGGATTAAGCCTAAACAGTGCTTTAGGCAAGAATTCAGCTGTTATTAAAACTATTGCCGTTGAAATTATAGTAGCGCATATCAATGCCACTAAGGAAGGAAAATAAAACGGACTAGCTTCGAAGTATGGCCGAAATATCTCCTCCATGGTAATACCATAAATAACAAGGGCAATATTGTTGCCAACTAATATGGTACTAATAAATTCAGAAGGGGTCTTGATATAATTAGAGCAAAGTTTAGCCCAGTGTTTTCCCTGATTGCTTTTCAATTCAATTCTCAGCTTATTGGCAGAGAGAAAAGCTATTTCAAGACCTGAAAAGAAGCCGGATAGTACCAGCATAGAAATTACAATGACCAGCGGAAGCATGTATTATATTCTGCAAAGATACAAACTAGCTTTGCAATTTAGAGCTATATATATTTAGGACCTATGCAAATTGAGCTCGCTCTTAGCCTTTGAGTCTTAGGTCTTAGCTTTTTCTACTATCTTCGCCACCAAAG
>CBDUMX010000273.1:0-2656 GCA_965368435.1 uncultured bacterium | reverse complement strand
TTTCCATTTCTTGAATTGGACCGTGACAAGTTTGACATTCAACTCCACCAACTTTTACGTGCTGAGAGTGATTGAAATATGCTAGGTCAGGAAGATTGTGGATTCTCACCCACTGAATTGGCTTTTGTTCGTAGCCCTCAATGTATTCCATCTTATCACCATCGTAACCAATAGCGTCATATATTTTTTGAATTTCTGGTGAAATTTTACCTCCATTTTTATCTTTAGCTTGAACATATCTATGGCAATTCATACATGTATTAGCTGAAGGAATTGAAGCTGATCTACTTTTTTCTGCTATGCTGTGGCAGTATTTACAATCTATCTCATAGTCGCCAGCATGCAGCTTGTGCGAATAATTAATAGGTTGGGTTGGCGCATATCCCTGTTGAATACCCACTTCTTCCATACCGTATTTATACCCAAATGCACCGAGTATAACAATTAAACCAGCTGCAATCACCAATGTGGCAATAGTTGGATTCCAAGTAGATACCCTTGGTTTAATCACGCGTTGATAGAATGAAGGCTCAGGCGCTTCAGATGACTTTTCTTGATAAAGGGATTTTAAATTCTTTTGAATTCCCCACAACAAACCTGCAATCAACACCAATACTATACTTAGTATGATGAGTGCAAGCAATGTAGAATCTGTATAAAATGATGACATATTATTTGAGTAAGAATTACTACTAATTGCTAATAGAATAATGGTAATGAGTATTTTAAGTTTTGGTTTCTGCATACGCTAAGCGTGCGGGTGCAAATATAGACGACTTTAAAAATGAGCTTTAGTGTAGATATTCACAATTTTTCAATTTAGAAATCGTCTAAATAGCATATGGCACTTGCGTGATAAATAATTGATAACTAGCTATTTACTAAGTCGACTTATTGTAGGCTTTAATGATCTTTTTAACAAGTGTATGTCGAACCACATCATTTTCATTCAATCTGACAATTCCTATCTCCTCAATATTCTTAAGAATTGTGATTGCAGGCTGTAATCCGCTTTTCTGTTTTGCAGGTAAATCTACTTGAGTTAAATCTCCAGTGACTACCACTTTTGATATGGGACCCATCCTGGTTAAAAACATTTTTAGTTGGGTTTCTGTAGCATTTTGAGCCTCATCTAAAATAACAAAACAATTATTCAGTGTTCTTCCTCTCATAAAAGCCATTGGAGCTATTTCAATCACACCACTCTCTAAATACGATTTGTACTTTTCATAGGGAATCATATCCTGCAATGCGTCGTATAAAGGTCGCAAATAAGGATCTATTTTCTCCTTTAAATCGCCAGGTAGAAAACCAAGTGACTCTCCCGCTTCAACAGCTGGTCTGCACAGAATAATTCGCTTTACTTCTTTGTTCTTTAAGGCTCTAACAGCCAAAGCAACAGCGGTATAGGTCTTTCCCGTTCCGGCAGGACCAATGGCAAAGACCAAGTCGTTTTTCTCTACCTTTTTAACCAATTCTTGTTGGTTTTTAGTTCTGGCGGTAATGAGTCGACCTTTGGGACCGTGAACTATTAAATCTCCATTGGGCACACCTTTTTTTTCTGCGTTCTCAATAATCCGTTCCATATCTCCCAATGTTAAATTATCATTGAGCTTTAAATATCGGATAATGGAGTCTAAGACTTTAATCAACTCATCTATTCTCTCTTCTTCACCTTGTATTTTAATCTCCTGTCCCCTTGATGAAAGTTTGATGCTGTTGTACTTCTCTTTGAAGTGCTTGAAGTATGTATTATGAGGTCCAAAAAAGCGCGCTGGATTGATATCCTCAATTAAATATTTTCTTTCTGCCAATAGAATTAAGTTTTTGTGTTTTGCTTTTATATTTTCGCCTTGTCAAATGTAGCACAAAAAAAGATTGTCAGTTATAACATTTTTAAGCGATTTTGGAGCAGATTCTCATTATACTGCGTCATTCAGGGGTTCACTTTTCAAAGCGGGCATTGATTTGCCTTTTGTTGAAATTAGCAGCACCATAGAAGCATTTGACATTATTGAAGCCGCATATTTAAGCTCGATGGTTTTTAACGACTTTCCTGCCGGTAGCGTGCATATATTGGCAACTAATGTAGTTGCAACCTCATTTGAAGGACATATAGCAGCCAAATACAGAGATCACTATTTTCTAGCTCCAGACAATGGTATACTCTCACTGATTTTTGAAGATTTTGAAGATTATTACCTAATTCCAACCCAAAGTTTTGAGCAAAAGATTGAAAATGTATATGTTCCCTTCATTGAAAAACTTTTGGCATCCAACTTTGATTTAGACAAAATTGCTTCAAAAGCAGACAAGGTGCATACCAAATCAAAGCTTGTTCCCGTTAAAGACAAAAGTGAGCTAAGAGGCACGGTGCTATTTGTAGACCATTTTGGTAATGCTTACACCAACATCAGCAGAGCAGAATTTGAAAGCTTTGTTGATGGTAAGGCTTACAGAATCAACCTCAGCCGACACGAAAGGATCGATTCGATCTCTAAAAACTTCGCCGATGTACAAGAAGGAGATGCCCTTGGGTTTTTCTCCGACCATGACTATGTAGTTGTGGCAATTAAAAAAGGAAATGCAGAGCAATTGCTAAATTTAAGAAAATATAAGCCGCTTATTATTGAATTAATATGATATTAAGAATTGT
>CBDUMX010000272.1:0-2658 GCA_965368435.1 uncultured bacterium | reverse complement strand
GATTTCACATTCGACGATTGTTATAATGTAAACGACTCGCTACAATTCACTAATCTCAGTAGTCCAATTATCAATCACAGAATGTATAACAGACTGTTCCTCAATGAATTGATGAACTATTCTTTTGATTATCGCATGGGAGACTTTCAATATCATTTCAATGTAGAGAACCCCAAACACAAATACAACAGTCCGAATAATTATCAGGTTGAGTTACACACCAGCTTATATCGCTATACCAACTACGATTTGTGTTACGACACAGCTATTAAGATTATCAATTACAAACCATTCACTCCAACATTTAAAGCAGATACTCCCGTTTGTTCAGGAAATATCACTCAAATCGATGCTTCATCAAATGGCGCCATAAGTTGGCATTCTAATTTTAGTACGCCCGATACCATTGCAACAGGCAGTACGTTTGTTTCAGATACTCTACAAACCAATCTCCTAGTTTTTGCAGAAGCAAGGAACAATCAGTGTAAATCCACGCGATCTGCTATCAATGTAAGAGTTATAAAAAGTCCGGATAATCCTATAGCAGTAAATGATTCAATCTGTCTCAATGCAAAAGCCAATCTCAGCGCCTACAGCAATGTTGGAAGCATAGATTGGTGGTCAGATTCTACACTAGGAGCAACTTTATTGGCACAGGGCAATGTATATCAAACAGATACCTTAAATACTTCACTAAAAGTTTATGCGCAAGCAAATAATCAGGGATGTCTAAGTCCAGAAAGAGTTGCCGTTATCGCCAATGTCAATGCTTCTAATGCTCCTAATCCTCCGCATATTCCAAACGATACTAGCATTTGCTTACACAACCAAAGTGTAAACTTTAGCGCTTGGTCGGCAGCTAGTAATACAATCAACTGGTTTAATCAAGCATCAGGTGGTGTCGCCATACACACTGGAAACAACTATAGCTACACTCCAGATAGTAGCGGCATGCACACCATATATGTAGAAGAAAACGACGGTCAATGTGCCAGTAGTAGAATTGGCTTTTTAGTCACCACCTATCAATTCCCAGAAAAAAACATTGGAAGTAAAGATACCTTATGCCTCGGCGATACAGCATTTTTTGATTACTCAGGCAGCCCTGGATCTGTGCGTTGGTACGACGATGCCACAGCTGGTAACTTAATATATGATGGAGATGTAATTGCTCTAAGTGGTCTTACAAGTAGCGAAACATTCTATTTAGAACCCTATTTTATGCAATGCGCAGATACCGTTAGGCACGAAGTAATTATTGATATCATTCCTTTTGGCACTTTAGCCAATATTCAATCCAATGATATTTGCCCGGGAGAAGTTGCCATACTATCTGCAAGTACTGATTATGGGGAGATCATTTGGTCAGAATCTGCTGATATGGATTCTATTGTTCACACCGGATATATCTACAATTTGGGACCCTTAACAAGCAATAAAACCTTTTATTTAGCTGCCCAAAATTATCTATGCCGAAGCGATGTGGATACTATAGAAGCTGTTGTAAATCCAAAGCCTTTTGCAGGCTTTAATTATCAAGTGAGCACCCCTGGGAATATTAACTTTACAGCGAGTGCCTCTGGAGTTACATATGATTGGAATTTAGGCGATGGCAATTATGCAAGTACTAAGTCTTTTACTCATCAGTATACGCATAACAATAAGTTCAATGTGACACTAATCACTACATCCAACAAAGATTGTAAGGATACTGTAACCCGTGTAGTAACGGTTACTGGATTAATGACATCAGTTGATGATATTAACTCAGATCACATTGTTATTTATCCAAATCCCAACCCAGCGAAGTTCAAGCTCTATACTGAATATTCATCGGCCCAATTAAGACTTTATAATTATACCGGTACCTTAATCTATTCACAAGCGCTGCATCATGGACTCAATGAAGTTGATGTTCAAAACCTCAATTTTCAATCTGGTGTTTACATTTTAGAAATTGAAGCAGAGAACACTACTAGTAAAAAGAAAATATTAATTTACTAGATACATATATGCCGTTCTTTCGCTAAGATTGCTGATGGATGTGAATCAACTAGCTGATATTCTGATTATTGCGCATGCTGTTCAAGGTGGTATTGCTTTGCTTAGTGGATTCATTGCCCTTGCTTCACGGAAAGGCTTGAAATATCACAGAACAAGCGGTAAAGTCTTTTACTATTCTATGTTATCGTCGGCCATACTTGCATTAGTTATTTCATGGCTGCCAGGCCATACGAGTCCATTCCTCTTCGCAATAGGTATATTCAGTTCCTACTTTATTCTTTTGGGCTATAGGGCACTCCGACTAAAAAATACAGCGCCTAAGTTGTTCCCAGATAAATTCTTAGTCCTTATACTTTTCATTACATCTGTTTTAATGATTGCCTTACCCCCTATTCTCATTGGCAAAATACATATTGTTTTGACTGTCTTTGGACTTGCAGGCCTTGCATTTGCTATTCGAGACTGGAAGATGTTTTCCAAAAACACTGCTTTAGGGAAGAACTATTTAGCCTATCATTTGGGGAATATGATAGGTGCCTACATTGCTGCTACAACCGCTTTTATAGTAGTTAATCAACTATTGCCCGGAATTTACGCTTGGTTTACTCCTGGGCTAATCGGAGGTATCTATATCGGGTATTGGCTGAATAAACT
>CBDUMX010000271.1:0-2709 GCA_965368435.1 uncultured bacterium | reverse complement strand
CATAGTCAGAAAGGCAGTTGATTTCATAGAATAAGATTAAAATTACTCGAGCTTATGATTAAAATTTGGCACCTTTGCATTACCCAATTAAAAAAATAGATAAGCTGACAATCAGCTTACGCAAAGCATAAAGAATTACAGAATTCTTGACAATGGAAGTAAAAGAACAGGAAATATTAAGCACCTTAGAAGGCGATGTTAAGTTAGTGAAAGACGCCATAAAAGAAACATTAACTGAAATTATAAAGCAGGGCTTTTCAAATTATCCGATATTCATCGCACATCAACAAGCAATAGCTATCGCCGACAAGGTAATCGACAAAGAAGTCTTTAATACCTCCTTTCATTTTTCGGCCTCTACCTTAGAAGTTATGGTGGCTAAGGGAATTATAGTTGAAGAAAAGAAAGAAGCCATGGAGGCTAAGTTGAATGAAGCTAAAGATGCTGTTTGTATTTTATTGCTTCATCCAGATGTTATGAAATTTGTATTTTACCCACTTAGCTAGTTTATGAATCAGCAAGCTAGCGTAGCCGTAGTAATACTCAACTTTAATACCAGTGAACTTTTAGAAAAGTTTCTACCTTCTGTAGAAGCTAGCACATATAAAAATTTCAAGATTGTTGTTGCCGACAATGCATCTTCTGACGATAGTGTAGCTTGGCTTAGAGCTAACAAACCAAATATTGAGTTGATTGAATTAGATGAAAACCACGGCTATGCTGGAGGATATAATAGAGCCTTGGAAGAAGTTTTGGCGGATTATTATGTTTTGTTAAATTCAGATGTTGAAGTTGAAGCAGATTGGTTAGAAGCGCTAGTTGCAAGAGCAGAAGACGATGCCAAAATCGCCGCCATTCAACCAAAGATTAGGGCTTATAAAGACAAGAGCAGTTTTGAATATGCTGGTGCAAGTGGTGGTTTTTTAGATTTATGGGGATATCCATTTTGTAGAGGTAGGATATTTGATGAGTTAGAGGGAGATACTGGGCAATACGATGAGGCTATTCCAGTGTTTTGGGCAACTGGAGCAAGTTTGTTTATACGATCTGATGCATTTCATGCTTCTGGAGGTTTTGATGAGAATTTCTTTGCTCATATGGAGGAAATCGATTTGTGTTGGCGCTTGCAACATTTGGGTTATAGCCTATGGGTGGAGCCTAAAAGTACAGTATACCATTTGGGTGGAGGCACCTTAAATACAAGTTCAGCGCGTAAGTACTACTTAAATTACCGGAATAATTTAGCTATGCTCACCAAAAATTTAAACAGTAAGTTCTGGTTTGTGAAAATCTTATGGAAGATGGTTCTTGATGGAGTGTCGGCAATAAATTTCCTTCTAGGCGGCAGGGCAGATGTTTTTGTGGCAATTATTAAAGCGCATCTTTCATTTTGGAAGAGATTAAGATATTGGATAGAAATGCGCAAGGTTCAGCATCGAAGCTTATCAGACTCTGCTCTATACCCCCATTCCATTGTTCGCGCATATTTTCTTCAGAAAAGAAGGAAATACAGCGAGTTGAAGCGTGTTTAATTATAGTTCAGCACTTTAACTAGATTTCTGTAGTCGTTAAATGACGTCAGTTTTGAGCTTAATGACGAAAAACATATATTGGTCACTGGGGAGGGGGGCTTGCCCCCGACCTCCATTACAACAATTTTTAAGCTTTACTTTCTAAGCTGAATTTATTCTGATAACAAGCTCTGAATAGCCATTTTGTACCCTCTCAAACCCAATCCATAAATTCCACCTTTTGCGTATTGAGATAGCAATTCTTTATGCCGCTCTTGCTCTCTCTGATAGATGTTGGAAATGTGAACAATGATTACATCAGTCTTTATGGAGGAAATAGCATCTGCAATTGCAACTGAGGTATGAGCATAACCTCCAGGATTAAAAACTATACCTGCATGATCTTCTTTGTCTGCTTGATGTAAACGGTTAATGATTTCCCCTTCAACATTGCTTTGATAATACTCAATTTCAATAGTATCATAATAATTTCTGATGTCTTTAAGGTAGTCTTCAAATGAAACTGAGCCATATATCTCGGGTTCCCGACTTCCCAGTAAATTTAGGTTTGGACCATTAATTATTAATACACTCAAATTGATGTTGTTTTAGAGTTCAAAGTTATAACTTTGCTTGCTCATTTCATGAGTGACTTCATAAAACACGAATGTGGTGTGGCTTTTATCAGGTTGCGAAAGCCACTAGACTATTATAGGGAGAAATACGGATCATCTCTCTACGGCATTAAAAAGCTGCAATTACTCATGGGTAAGCAGCTAAATCGCGGGCAAGATGGTGCGGGATTAGCTGTAATCAAAATCGACCCGCAATACGGTAATAGATATATTGCTAGAGAGCGCGCTAGAGACTCAAATGCAGTGGCAACTCTATTTGAACGCATTAATGAGAAATACGCTCAACTCGACCAAGAAATGGTTGAGCATACCGCATGGCTTAAACAACATTTTCCTTATGCCGGTGAAATACTACTAGGGCACCTTAGATATGCCACTCACGGTAAAAATTCTGTTGAAAATATTCACCCTTTCTTGCGTCAAAACAATTGGATGAGTAGAAACTTGGTTCTTGCAGGTAACTACAATATGACCAATGTGCAAGAGATGTATCACCAGCTTATTCAATTAGGTCAGCATCCCAAGGAAATTAGCGATAATGTGACCATGCTGGAAAAGATTGG
>CBDUMX010000270.1:0-2714 GCA_965368435.1 uncultured bacterium | reverse complement strand
TCCTGCGAATTGGGGGTACAAAAGATGCTATCAATCTATATTATCAAGCAGCTCAAGATAGCCTTATACTTTCAGGACCTGAGAATATCTCGGAAAACTCAAGGCTGACTATCAGGTGTATTCAAAAAAATGCCACTGACTATATTTTGCAATATCAAAAGCAAGGTAGTTCTGAGTTTGCTCCGATTGGAGAGTTTTCTTTGAATCAGAAACAAACTCATTTAATTGGGTGGAGAATAAAGCAGTCGACTTCATCATTCTTTTACAAGCACAAAATGTATAGCCTTTATGCTGGACCAAAAATCTATGATACTGTTGCCCCTCTCATCGACTCCTTAGTAGTAATAAACAAACGAACTATAGGAATCTATTTCAATGAAGAAATCGCTATAGATAGTAGTACCAAAATTGGCATTTTACATTATGAAAGAGATTCCATTTGGGTGAATAGAAACTGTTTGCTGGCTAGCTTTACTGAGGACATTGCCTTCTCCCAACAGCTTTTGAATCTCAGCCATATACAAGATACTTCAGGTAATGTAGTGCGCGATACGGTAATACACTTTCAATTCTTTCTGACCTCTGAACCGAAATGGAACAACTTAATCATTAATGAAATTCTATTCGACCCCAAATTGAATGGAGAAGACTACATAGAAATTTATAACAACAGCACAAACTATATTGACCTGTCATCATGTTCTTTGCATCGCTGGAGAAATAATGAATTAGTAAGCTCACATCAAATAATCAAAGGCAGAAGAGTCCTTTTCCCTTATACTTATCTTGTTTGCACCGCCGACACATCGATAATGTGTGTAGATTACAACTGCACTAGATCAGCAATGAAAATTCAATGTAGCATTCCCGCTATGAATAACGACGAAGGCATAGTTGTGCTCACTTATAAGAATATGAGCATAGATTCTTTGCATTATTTTGCCGATTGGCATTTGTCCTTATTGCCTTCCATAGATGGCGTTAGCCTAGAAAGAATTTTATTTAATGGTCCAACGAATAGTGCTAACAACTGGCATTCGGCTTCTGAAGCTGCTACCTACGGCACTCCTGGTTACAAAAACTCCCAATCTTTGGAAAATCTTTGGTATTCAACTTTAAACCTGCAATATGAAACCGTGAGTCCAAATGGAGATGGTATACAAGATTTTCTACTGTTGAACTATGAATTCACATCAGCAAATAACATAATGTCGGCTTTTGTTTATGCCCTAGATGGACGATTAATAGAGCAATTGACTAATGCCATGTTCTTAAATACTAGTGGTAGTTATAGTTGGGATCTGGTGTTGAACAATGGCTTGCTTTTGCCAGATTCCAAATACATAATGTATTTAGAAGTGTTCAATACTGATGGAAAGGTGCTGCGGAAGAAACTGCCATTTAGTGTAGTTTCGCAGTAATTTCCTATGAAACTAACAACGGAATCAAATTCTGAGCACGATGGGCTTGATAAATTGAGTAGCATAGACCTTATCCGAATTATCAATAAGGAGGATAAAACTGTTGCCATTGCAATTGAAAAAGAATTGACTGCAATTAGTGAGGCAGTTGACCTAATTTATGCAAAGATGAAAGAAGGGGGAAGACTCTTTTACATAGGTAGTGGTACCAGCGGAAGATTGGGAATAGTGGATGCATCTGAATGTCCACCAACCTATGGAGTTCCTCATGGTTGGGTAGTTGGAATCATAGCTGGCGGAGATAAAGCAATTAGAAAAGCTGTAGAATTTGCTGAAGACGATACTAAGCAAGGTATATTGGACTTAGAAGAACACGCCATTTCTCCTGCCGACATAGTAGTAGGGATTAGTGCAAGCGGCACAACGCCTTATGTCTATGGCGCTTTAGCACAATGTAAAAGCAGAGGCATAGCTACTATAGCCCTTGCTTGCAATAAATCTAGCAAAATTGGCTCTATAGCCGACCATGCTATTGAGGTAGTTGTTGGGCCAGAAGTAGTGACTGGAAGCACAAGAATGAAATCTGGAACGGCCCAAAAATTAGTATTAAATATGCTGACAACCAGTGTAATGATTAAACTGGGCAGAGTTGAAGGAAACAAAATGGTGGATATGCAATTGAGCAATGCTAAGCTTGTAAAGCGCGGGACTAAAATGGTAGTTGATGCCACTGGGACCGATGAGAATACAGCAAAAAAGCTTCTGCTTCAATTTGGAAGTGTCCGTGATGCAATTCAGCATATTAAATCTAAAAAGGAATAATTGACACGCTTAAGGCATCAAACTTTGGCTTTAAAAACTAATTTATTGTAATTCGCTCCCTTGGAAAATTTCATTACCATAAAACTCAAAGACCTAAATGGCGAAATTCACGAGATTCTAGCTCCCACAGATATGGGCTTTAGTGTGATGGAAGCTATTAGAGCGAATGAAATCCAGATTAAAGCCACATGTGGAGGCATGGCCATGTGTGCAACCTGCAACATCATTGTTAAAAGCGAACATCAGCTGCCAGAAATGAGCGAGGATGAAGAAGCTATGTTAGACGAAGCCTTTGTTTTAGATGTTGAGGGGAGCAGATTGGCATGTCAGATTCCCATTACAGAAGATCTAGACGGCTTGGAAATACAATTGGGCGAATTAACCGCAGAATAAATGTCACTGGTTGAAAACATACGTAATGTTAAACTCAGCGATGCGGCAGCTATTAAAGACATTTACAATTATTATATA
>CBDUMX010000269.1:0-2719 GCA_965368435.1 uncultured bacterium | reverse complement strand
CTTAATCCAAAATTATAGTACTTTGTTTTGCATAGTACCTAATTATACCTATATATTTGCATAACATTTTAGAACGACTCTATAATTAGAGCATATGAATTTAGAAAACACACAATCACAAATGCGCAAAGGAATACTGGAGTATTGCATACTAGCCCTCATTAGCAAAGGCGAAGTATATGCTTCAGATATTATCGAAAGCCTAAAAGACGCTAAACTTATAGTTGTTGAAGGCACGCTATACCCCTTGCTTACCAGACTTAAAAATGCTGGTCTACTCAGTTATTCATGGAAAGAATCTGATCAGGGACCCCCACGTAAATATTATTCACTGACCGAAACTGGACAATTATTTATTAATGAATTGTCGAAAACATGGGCCGAACTAACCAAATCTGTTAACAAAATTACCAACTCAAAATGAATAAGATTATCAATATAAATTTAGCCGGGCAAGCCATCGCTATAGATGAAAAAGCCTATGAGACTTTGAAGAAATATCTTGCTACCCTTGAAAAACACTTTAATAATACAGCAAGTGCAAATGAAATTCTGGAGGACATTGAAGCAAGAATTGCAGAAATGTTTCAAGTTAAAATTCGAGCTGGACATACTTTTATCGATCAAAAATCAGTTGACGAAGCTGTTGAAGTTATGGGAAGTCCTTCTGATATGGGCTTTGCCGATGAAGAATCCTATGACGACACCAATTCTTCCACTTCTTATCAAAATGTATCAAAGAAATTGTACCGTGATTCCGACGACAAAGTTCTCGGAGGTGTATGTTCAGGCCTAGCAGCATACTTTGGATTAGATACCAGTATCATTAGATTAGCATTTGTTGTCAGCGTCATTTTTGCCGGATTTGGTATACTCCCGTACATCATTCTCTGGGCTGTAGTACCTGAGACTAAAACGCCACAGGACCGTTTTAGAATGAGAGGAGAAAGCCCCGATATTGATGGTATAGCGGCTAAGATTAGACGAGAGGCTGAAAATGTAGCCGACAACATAAAAAAAAACGATAATATAAACTCTGCTGCCAAAGGAATTGGCGATCTCATTGGAAACATCATCAAATGGATTTCTAAATTATTTGGGAGTGCAGTTCTTATGGCTCTTATTGTTGTCGCAGTTGCAATTGCAACCATTTTCTTATTTGGTTTGAGCGACCCCACGGTTCGCATCAATGGCAACTTAATGACCATACCCTATCTTTTTGAGTCGAGCCTGCTCTCTAAATTTTTCCTACTAGCTCTATTATCCATCATACTAATACCCATAGGAGCTGCTATCTATTTACTTATCGCTTTTATATTTAATATCCCCATGCAGCGCTTCAACTTGAAAGCAATTTTTGCAGCTTGGCTGCTTTGCCTAGCCATTTTTGTGGGCATTAGCATTTACGGTTCAAGTCAAATTAGGATGGAAGAATGGGAAGATTTCAGGCTGGAGTTACGAGAAACGCACACTATATAGATTGAGAGTTTCTTATAACTTTGTTCAATGAGTACAGCGTTTAAACCTTTAAACCATTGGGCTAAGGACATTTCTCCATCAGAGCTTCTCACCAATTCCAAAAGCTATAATGAATTGATTCAGCAAAGAAGAACAGTTCGTGAGTTCGCGGATACAGATGTGCCTCTTGAGGTCATGGAACAGATAATTGATGCAGCTTCTTCAGCTCCTAGTGGGGCTCATAAACAACCCTGGAAATTTTGTTTAATATCCAATCCAGAACTCAAAAAGCAAATTAGAATAGCGGCTGAACAGGAAGAATATGAAAACTATCACGGACGCATGAGCCAGGAATGGCTAAAAGATCTTGAGCCATTTGGCACAGATTGGAAGAAAGAATTCCTTGAAATCGCGCCTTATCTCATTGTAGTATTTAAGGAATCCTATAGTCTAAATGCAGCAGGAGAAAAAACTAAGAATTACTATGTGAATGAAAGTGTTGGTATTGCTTGTGGCTTTCTATTAAACGCTATTCATCAAGCTGGCTTGGTAAGTTTGACCCACACTCCTTCTCCTATGAACTTTCTTGCTGAAATACTCAATCGTCCGAAAAACGAAAAAGCTTTCTTGCTAATTCCGGTCGGATATCCTGCTAAAAACACACAAGTACCTGTGCTCAAGCGCAAAGGACTGGATGAAGTTTTAATAAAATATTTGTAAGCTTGCAGTCTCTAAATAGCTGCAATGGCAAAGATTAGCATTAACAATGAGAGTATTGAGATTCTCAAATCGGGTGATGGAAAACTCTCCATTGACGGCAATGAGAATGATTATAATTTAATCAGGGTTTCTAAAAACCACTATCACCTGCTCCTAAACAATAAGTCGTATAGAATTGAACTGCTTGAAAATGATCAAATTGGAGGAAGTCTGCAATTGAAAATTAATGGCAGATTAATGCAGGGAAGAATTGCCTATAGAATTGAGCAAGTACTTAAATCAATGGGTATGGACAGCGGTAAAAAAATTCAAAAAGACATTAAAGCTCCTATGCCAGGATTAGTTTTGGATGTTTTGGTTGAAGCTGGTCAAGAAGTGAATGAAGGCGATGACTTAATCATACTTGAAGCAATGAAAATGGAGAATGCTTTAAAAGCACCTCAAGCAGGAGTAATAGCCAGTGTCAGCGTATCTAAGCAAGACAAAGTAGATAAAAACCAATTATTGGTCTCTTATAAATAATACCCCTATGAACAAAGTA
>CBDUMX010000268.1:0-2732 GCA_965368435.1 uncultured bacterium | reverse complement strand
GGTTTACTCCTGGGCTAATCGGAGGTATCTATATCGGGTATTGGCTGAATAAACTGAAGAAAAAATAAGATAATCCGTATAGAATCAGAATGAAAATGCAGCTTTCATCGCCTGCAATTCACTTGTCAATTCTCGCTGTGGTAAGTGGATATACTTAGACAATTTCGTGGGCAATTCTAAATTAATATGCTCCAATTTAGCGTCTTGATCCACTGTTATCACATCCATATCAGGGAAAATTGGATTGATAAACTCCAATATCTGATTAATAGAAAAATTGTATTCTGCGACATTGTATATACCCACTGGAACATCCTTAAACAATAATTCAGCAATAGTATAGGCTATTTTGTCAATATGAATGAAGGCTCTCGATTGCTCACCATTGCTAATCTTATTCACCTTATTGAAATAATGCCCCTCAAACATCATTCTATTTATAACTGAATCAATTCTCATAGCCGGCGAATAACCGTAGACATTGGCAGATCTCAAGATATAGCTTTCTACATTAGGGATCCGCTGTATATGGCGCTCTCCTTTCAATTTCGACAATCCATAATAGGTAATAGGTTCTGGAATTTTGTCTTCATTTATATCTTTATCAGATGTTCCATAAACTACTATAGAACTTAAATAAATCAATCGCTTTACTTCGCTTTGTTCAATAGCATCAGCCAAAGCCGCGGTTCCCCAATTATTTACCTGATCAAATATATGCAGCTGAACATCTGTATAGGGCTGTGTGATTTTCGCAGCTAAGTGTATTACCGTATCTATGCCTTCTAAGGCTTTCATCAAACCGCGGTTATCCAATATATCACCTTTTATAAATCTGACCTTTAGTCCTGGTACTGGGTGACCAAATAGCACATTGGAATCTCCCAAGCTCAGATTATCATAGATAACTACCTCTTCCAAGTTCGCGGAATAATGCTTTGCCAAATAGGGTATCAAATAAGCCCCGATATAGCCACAACCTCCTGTTATTAATACTTTCATTTCTTTATTAAGTCAATATGTAATCCGCATTCGTCCTTTTTCATCCCACTCCAACGTCCACCTCTGCCCTCTTCTATGAACTTAGCTGTACAAGGTTCACAGCCCACGCTGAGATATCCCTTTGCTTCCAATGGATTAACAGGTAAATTATGCATCGTTCTATATTCATGTATATCCTTTGAGGTCCAATCCAAAATGGGATGATAACGCATGGTATCAAAACTGCCTTCTGCATACTTCGCTAAACTATTTCTATTGCTGTTCTGATCTGCTCTAACACCTGCTATCCAAACATCGTGTTCTTTCAAGGCTTTTTCCATTGGTAAAACCTTATTGATATGGCAACAATATCCTGGGTCTGAAGTATAAAAGAAGCGCTGATACTCGTCCTTCTGATGAATTTTTTCTATATCAGAACGCAAATCAATGATATTCATCCCCAAGAGCTCTCCTATTTCTCGTTTAAACAGTAAGGTCTCTGGAAAGTGAAAACCAGTATTTAAAAAATATATCGGAATGCTTTTGTCGATTTGGCTGACTATATGCATTAATGGAATGCTGTGAGTTTGAAAAGAAGACGACATAAACATTGACTTCTTCTGGCTTTTAAGCTCCAAAATCTCTGTTTCTATTTCCTTTATTTTATCTTCTAATCCCAATAGCTTTATTTTGGAGCGAAGCTAATTGTATTTTTCTTCTAAGCATAAAATCCTTGTATGATATTGAGCAACATATTGACCAGTTAGGAAATACTTTGGTTTTCGACAAAGTTCCTCGTCGAATTATTAGCCTAGTGCCCTCACAAACCGAATTTTTATACCATTTGGGTATATCACCCATTGCTCAAACCATTTTTTGCATTCATCCCAAATCAGCATTTAAGTCGGCAAACAAAATTGGTGGAACCAAGAAGCTAAATATAGATAAGATAATTTCTCTTAAGCCAGATTTAATCATTGGCAATAAAGAGGAAAACGACAAAGACCAAATATTGGAGCTGCAGCAACATTTCCCTCTGTGGATGAGTGACATTTATACTCCAGAAGATGCCTATGCCATGATGAAAGCATTGGGGCGGATTTTGGATAAAGAGCCGGCAGTCAATGAGCTCATCCGCCATATTAAAAGCTCCTACTCCAGCATTATACCTTTAAGCGAGGAACCAACATGCCTATATTTAATTTGGCAAAAGCCCTTTATGGCAGTGGGTTCACCATCATTTATACATTCAAATCTGAAGATAATAGGTTGTCGGAATCTTGCCGAAAAGCTAGGTAGGTATCCAGAACTAAGTGAATCACAAATAGAAAATCTCAATCCCAATTTCATCTTTTTGTCGTCCGAGCCCTTCCCTTTTAAAAGAACCCATCAAGCAGCAATACAAGCGCAATTCCCTGAGTCGAAAGTAATATTAGTAGACGGAGAAATGTTTTCCTGGTACGGCAACCGCATGCCGGCGGCAACGAAATACTTCAAGCAATTTATCAAGAAATTAAGCTGACTATTCCGACTTTAGTTTTTCAACTATTGAATTTACCTTTTTAGAATCCCAATCTGCTGAGCCCACTTCAGAAATCACAATCTTTCCTTCTTTGTTGAGCAAGAAGGTAGTTGGTATGCTGGTCGATTCAAATTCTGAAGGCCTAGTGCTTATAGGGTTATAGACTGGCATGGAATAGTTCATTTTCGATAAAAACTGTCGCAATTTATTAGGCTCTTCATCGCTAACT
>CBDUMX010000267.1:0-2739 GCA_965368435.1 uncultured bacterium | reverse complement strand
GGTATATTTTTCTGGGGTGATAAAATGATGAATCGCATGCAGTTTCTAATTGGCGGTAATGCTGTTCTAAGTTGGGAAAGAAGTCGTTAGCCCTCCAGCTTAAAGAGAAGAATTTACCGGCTATGGGATTCACAATACCAGCCGCTATGCTGGATGAATGGTTCTCTTTGGGGAGATCTAGCAATATAGAGCTTATGCCTCTGGATTGCAGTTCATAAGCTAGGCTTAAACCGCCTATTCCTCCACCTACAATCAGAAAATCAGTGTATTCTGACATTAGGGCAAAAATAATACTGCTTAATTTATGTTATTTGCAGTAATGGTAAGAATTATACTCATACTTATGGGAATGGCCTTTATACTTGGCTCGTGTAATGATAGTTTCAACGATCCTAACCCGGATTATGAAGAAATTATTGATTTAACAGCCCCTAGCATAGTGCTCATTAGCCTCGCTGCCGACAGTATTTATCACGGCATAGATACTTTAGACTTAAGAGTTAGATACGTAGATGATTATCTGTTAGATAATATAAAATTCGATATGGTTCCGCTGAATATCAGCGCTGCGAGTTTGAATTTGAATTATAAATCTACGGATAGCGTATTTATGATGGACACTTTTTACAGCCTTCCAGTAGCTGATACCATAGAATTTGGCATATTGACCATTTGCACGGATTATGCAGGCAATGTGAATTCAGAGTCCTTTAATATAAAAGTAGTCAAATAAATTGAGATACGGCTTTCTCTCTATATTCTTCTTATTCAGCTTGAATGTCTTCTCGCAATTGCTAGATACTTCAAGTACCTTTCTGTATAAGCCCATGGAGGCTTATGAATTGAGTGAAGAAGGATTGAGTGTATTCAAGGAAGATTCCACTAGCTTAGATACCCATTTATTTCATTTCTATAACAGCTATTCAGCATATAAGAGTGAATTTCCCTTTTTGGATTTGGGATATGAAGGGAGTCCAATGATAGAATTGCGAGAGATCGGAGAGCAAGCTATTGAGCTCTCCATTGGAAATCCAGCTTTGGATTACTATCAGTACGACAATGAGTTGAAGCGTATACATACTAAGAGACCACTTAGTCGGCTTAACTATTCTCAAGGTCAAAACGAATTGATTTTCATAGAAGCTAAACACGCTCAACAGATTTCTGAACGCCTGACTTTTGGCATCGACTATAGGCGATTAAAAAATCAAAATTTCTATTATTCAAATCTCGCCAATGCCGATAGAGTGCGATTCGCGAATGTTTTCAATACAAAATTTTATACTGGGTATTATACACCTAAGAGGAAATACGAATTATTGGCGGGTTTCATATGGAATAAGACCGAGAACATAGAAACGGGCGGCTTAGTCAGTGATTCAGTTTTCGAATCTACCCTTGCCAGAAATAAGCTCAGCAATAATGAAGTGTATTTGTCGGATGCGCTAAATTCATACAGAAATCACAATTTTAAAGTGACGCAATACTTCAGATTGGGAGGCAGCACAGCAGATAGTACGAGGTATCACGACCTAAGTAGATTTTACTCTCAGATAGTAGTGAAGACTTTATATAGATCTAGCAAGATGGAATACTTCGATAATGATGCAGATTCTGCCTATTACAGCAAGAAGTTAGGGAGTATTCACGACTCCATGCATCAATCGAAATTGAGCAATGATATCTCTTTTGTGGGCCGAAGTGCTGGACTATTATTTCAAATAGGCTTTAGCCATGCCTTGGATAGAATTTATCAGGACAGTGGTCATAGTTGGACTTATAATGCCCTGATAATAAACACAAAGCTTCACAAAAAATTGAATGATTTTGCTTTGAGTGTAAAAGGGAATTATGCCTTAAGTGGATATAATCAATCTGATTACTTCTTGAAGTTTAAGATGAGTTATGAAAAGGATGATTTGCAAGCTGAAGCATTTGTGAGCAGCTCGGGCATACAAGCCAATTTTATTGATCAGAACTTTTATTCATCCGCTGTAAGTTGGTCGAATGACTTTGACGCAATACAAATTCAAAGGGCAAAGATCAGTGCGCACTATCAGCTTGGACAAAGCAGTGTCAAAGGAAGTATACTGTATCAGATTACCGATAATTTCATATACGGGGCAATGCCTATACAGTTTGATAAAACTATAAATACTTTCGCTGCTCAATTAGATTATCACTACAAAAGCAAGCCATTTTCAGCTTTAATTAAAGCTAGGTACCTCAGCAATACTCATAGTGCTGTAATACCTCGACCAAAATATGCGGGTAGTGCTAGTTTGTATACCAGTTTATTTCTTTTTAAGAAGAACCTTGAAACACAATGGGGTTTAGAATCGCAGTGGTTTAGCAGCTTTGATGCGCCAATTTATATTCCATATACAAGAAGGTGGGCATTAACAGGCGAAGAGTTTAATTACTATTCTCCAATCTCACTATTTGTGAATGCAAAGGTCAAGAGTTTCAATTTTGGCATTACCATATTTCATCTTCAGCAAGGATTTGCAAGTGAGGCCTATTATTCATCACCCACTTATCCAATAATGCCAAGAGCGGTGAGATTAAATATTCGCTGGGATATGGCTAATTAGCATCAATCGATTCGCGTCAAATTCAGATCGTGGAAATCGTAGCTGAAATCAATATCCGGCGAAATTCCTTTGACGCTAATGCTTTGGGCAATGCCGTTTTCGTCTAGTGAGAATATCGCGAAGGCGTCGCAATCCATATCCCTAT
>CBDUMX010000266.1:0-2769 GCA_965368435.1 uncultured bacterium | reverse complement strand
TGCGATACGCACTTGCAAAACCTTTTATGTCTAGCATTTTAAAGAACGAGAATACAATGAAAAATCCAGCCATAAAGTTGGACATCCATGCGTCTAATAGAAACATTCCCGAGCTAAATTCTATTAGCAAAGTGCTTATAGTCAAATATAAGGTAATAAGCACTAAGGGTTTGTAACTTGTGCTACCTTCGGTAGACTCCTGGCTAGTGTTATATGTTGCTTCTGTTGGCGTTAAAGCCTTATAATCTCCAGCTTGGCTAACAGCTTTAGAAATCTCAGAAAAATCGATGATATCATCAGATAAAACTTCTGCTCGCTTTTCAGATAAATCTATATTCACTTGCTTAACTCCAGCTATGCGATAAAGTTCTTTTTCTATAGAGCTTACACATGCCATGCAGCTCATTCCTTCTATTTTAAAATTAGTGGTTTTCATGATTGTCGCCTTGGTGTTCGTGAAGTTCTTTTAATGCTTGGTTATAGTCTTTCTTAATACGCCATCTAAAGCCTCCATAAATCATTCTTCCAAATACTGGTCCCCACACCATACCTGCATCAAAACTTGGAGCAAATGGGTTTTCAGCATTGATTATTGGATTTTCTTGTTTGAAATTTAATAGGTTTTCGGCGCCTAGATAGATTTCAAATGGCTTGCTCTTAAATTGTTTACTAACTTGAAAATTAAGTTGAGTATAGACATTAGACTTGGTAAAGTAATAGCCAGGTTCCACAGTGGTAAACTGTTTTCCTGGGATTCGCTGTGAGCCATATAGCTGCAAAGTAGAACTAAATTGCCATTTACTTCTAGTGCTTTGAGTAAGGTTAATGAAGCCTCTATGTCGAGAAATAAACGGTTTTTCAATTCTTTCAGGACCCATATCTCTGTATAGAGATTTTACGTCGAACATTCTATAAGCTAAACGTATATCCGTTCTGCGCATAGGGTTCATATCTAATTGCAGTTGGAAACTATTTGAACGAGTTCCGTTTTCCATATTGTAGAAACGCACAACATTATCTGTTTCGCGATCAATCATTACTTCCTGCATAAAAGAGGTATGAAAGAAATCTGCTGTGATAGAAGCTGGGAAGTAAGCCATTTTAAATTTGTGTTCTATACTTATGCCAGTGTTAAATGCCACTTCTTGCTCCAGACCATAAGCATCATTGCTATTGCTGGAAATTATTCTGATGTCGCGTTGAGATGCCAGAATATATTGATGTTGTGCAAAAATGTTGGATGTTCTTCTACCTAATCCCGCTGATGCTCTAACGGAAGTCATCTCTTTATTGAAGCGATACTTGCTATGTAGTCTTGGGGTTGCGCTTAAACCAAATATACTGTTGTAATCCGTTCTTATCCCAGCTACTAGGCTGAATGTCTCACTTGGTTTATAGGTATATTCTATGAAAGCACCTGGCACATATTCTTCTCGTCGGAATTGGAATGTGTCTATCTCTTCTTCTAAGACGTCTCCAAGGAAGGAAATCCCAGTTTGAAAACTGTGATTTGTATTTCCAAATATTCCTTGATACATCAAATTGGTGTAATAGGTCATAGATTCTGCTTTATATTCTCTAGAATCAGTAGAACTGCCGTATCTGCTGCTTAGAGATGAACTATTTACACTGTATTGAGACCCTAAACTTTTATATGGTTTATTGGCAAAAGTTTTACCTAATTTTCCTGTTAAATCCCATTGAGTATTATCTATGGTGATACCGTAAAGGGCTAGATCGTTGTTTTTAAAATAATCAGTCTGACCAGCCTTCTTAGTGTCGCTCATAAATGATGCAGTGAATTCACCTTCTAAGTGTTTGTTGGTATAAAATTTCCATCTGTTCATGAACGAATATTGATTACCAGCAGGCATATCCATAAATCCATCGGAATTATTGTCTTGCATACCCGGATAAAGTGCTATTCTAGCAAATGCAGATGTAGAAACATATTTATTCAAATCCCATCGATACATAAGATCTGTTTCAGATCTGCCAGCTTGAGAAAAGAACTGATCTATCATCATTTTGTCAGCATCGAATGGCTTTTTTACTTCAATATTAATCTGTCCAGCAATGCTCTCATAGCCATTTACTATGCTTCCAGCACCTTTGGTGATTTGTATGCTATTTACCCAAGCTGCTGGAATAAAGCTGAGGCCGTAGTAAGAGTTTAATGTTCTAACTGCTGGCATATACTCCTTGCTTATGAGGGTATAGAAGCCGTCGAGGCCAAGCATTTTAATTTGCTTAGTTCCAGTAACAGCATCTCCTATGCTCACGTCAATAGCTGGAGCATTTTCAAAACTCTCAGATAGATTGCAACAAGCTGCTTTCTGAAATTCACGCTCATCGAGATTAATTGTGAATTTAGGGTCTTTAGAAGAGAGGCCATATGTGATTCTTTTAGCGCGTATGGTTGCTCCCTTTAGTACGGCATCTGAATAGAGATGCAGAGTTAAATACTCATTCATATTTTCTATATGAAAAGTATCGGTTTCATAAGCTATGTATGAAACTACTAGATAAGGTTTTTCTCCTTTATGGTCTATAGTGAATTCGCCATTGTCATCTGCAAATACACCATTATTGTTTTCTTGCCACCTTAAAAAGGCTCCTGCAAGCGGTACTTCTTTACCGGATTTATCATCGGTAACTTTCCCTTTAATTGTATGTTGTCCGAAACTACTCAGTTGTAATCCAACTATTAGTAGAAGAACTAAAAATATTTTGTGATTCATGTTTGTGTTAATTAAAAATAAAACGAAT
>CBDUMX010000265.1:0-2775 GCA_965368435.1 uncultured bacterium | reverse complement strand
GTCATACCCGCAGTATTCTGGCTATTCATATAGGTATATAGGAGAGTAACCAAGGTCATCAAGAGCGTAAATAAACTTACGTGATCACCGTAAAAGGGTATTTCAAATCCACCTGGAAAATCCCATATACTATCATAGGTTGATAAATCATCTGCCCACCACAACTTCTCTTGCCTCAACTCAATAGATGATGGGAAAAAACGAAACATTGCAAATAAGATTGGCAACTGTATCAATTGTGGTAAACAACCCCCTAGTGGACTCACACCTGCTTGCTTGTACAGTTTCATCTGCTCCTGCTGCATTTTCTGCATGTCCCCTCCTACTTTTTCCTTAATTGCATCCAGTTCTGGTTTGAGCAACTTCATCTTTGCAGATGACAGATACACTTTAAACATTGGCACCGCTAAGAGCAGCTTAATTAAAAGTGTTAGACACAATATAATCAGTCCATAATTGCTGATATATTGCTCTAGCCAATTGAATACAGGAATCACTAATCCTTTATTTACCCATCCAAATATTCCCCATCCTAGAGGAATAATCTTTTGAGCACCAACTTTCAGCTTCTTTAGGGTTTGATAGTGATTGGGGCCGTAATAAATCTGAAGCTCAAATTCTTCATTCTCCCTATTGTCAAATGGAAGAAATATCTGAGCCGACAAATCTTCAACATAAGAATCATCCGTTGCCTCCTTAGTTTCAATTTTAATACCATCCTCACTAAAGCCTTCCGCTTTAATTACCGTGGCATTAAAAAACTTCTGCTTAAAGGAAATCCATTGAAT
Organism: uncultured bacterium; assembly: GCA_965368435.1. Classification (GTDB taxonomy): domain Bacteria; phylum Bacteroidota; class Bacteroidia; order NS11-12g; family UBA9320; genus JAHEKB01. The sequence goes on along the minus strand of CBDUMX010000265.1, from coordinate 1,987 downwards.
ATCAGGATTAAGACTTTCATCATCTTCGTCGGTCTCTTTTAGATAATCAACTCCCGACTCACTTGTGTATTTATAGTAAACAGTTGTATTATTTCTCTCTTCCTCTAAGGAGAGTTCCTGCTTCTGAATCTTAGTCGACCACAATAACTCTATATACTGACTTTTGGGAGATATAATATTGGCAAATCCTTGGAAATCAACCTTATAATCTACGACATACTTTCCTTTTGTTAAGGTATAAGATTGAGTGATTGTTCTGTTTCCATCTAGAGTTGCTGCCAACTTAATGGTCTTAGTGTCGCCATTGTCTTTCTTGCTTACTAATTTGAATTCTAAATCTTCTGTTTTGAGTATATCGCCATTTGCAAAAGGTATTAAATAGCTGAATTTATTCTGGTCGCCTTCAAAAAGTATAAGCTTAGTTGAGTCGAATCTCTTGAATTCTTTAAGTTCAACCTGCTGAGGCATACCTCCATAGTTTACTAACTTTATACGCAGTTTATCATTTTGTAAACTGAAATACTCTTTCTTCTTCGCTACTTGATTACTGTCGATTACTGAAGGCATGCTAACAATGCTATCGACAATTGGATCCTGTATCTTTACGGTATCCTCAATTTGAGCTTCTTGTTGCTCAATTTCTTCTAAAGTTTTCTTATTAAAATAAAAATAGGCTACAAATAAGCCAAGTATTAATATATAACCTATGGTGGTACTTCTATTCATTCGCTCTTAAAAGTTTGCAAATGTATTAGGTTATTGCTAAAAACTGAGTTTTAACCGAAGAAGTACGATAGAAGAACTGAAATCTGAGGTAAACTGCGTTTAGCTACACGCTTTACGGCTACTTTTTCTTTCCTATTCCAATCGATGCTTTTAATCAGTTTTTTAGCATTTTCATCATTGTTGAATAGTTGATCGAGAACGTTTAGTCGCTCCTCATAAACAGATCTAGAGAAGTCTGTAGCTAAAAGTTTCTCTATTAGTAATTGTATAGCTTTGAAATTTTGACCTACGTGACAAAGTTCTTCTAATCCTGTATGATCAGACATCAGTGGATTAACTACTACATGTTTCCCTCTGTATAAGGCATTTAATAGCTTTAGCTTTATGCCAGTAGCTTGATTGGTATAGAGCACGTTAATCTTAGCGTCAGCAATCAATTGATGAATTTCATCCGTACTAATGTGGCTTTTAATCTCAATATTGGGATAGTTTTCTACTAGTTTGTTTAGGTCCGACGGAGGATTGTTTCCAGCTATAACACAAGGATAGTTCAACTTAGAAAATACATTCTTTACTAATTGAGTAGCGGCTTCGTAGTTCTCGGCTACACCTAAATTGCCATGATACAGTATAAACCCACCATCAATAGTGGGAAATTGAGCTTTTTCATTCGGATGAAAAGCAGGCAGGTATAAAATATGTTCAAATCGCTTGGCTAAATAACTATAATCATTAGGACTAATAGCAGCAATGAGATTGGCGTGCTTGAGTAGTGTTTGATGTTTTTTTAATCGATCTGCTTCTATTCTAAAAAAATACTTTTTGAAATATTTGCTTTCAGCTCGCTCAAGGTGTCTGTAATAATGATGCTCAATATTATGCGTGCGAACAAGTTTGTACCTTTTGGCTAAATGTGGATGATTCAGATAATAGGTACAGTGCAATCCTTCGAAGAGAATTGGATTAGTATCCTTTAACAGATTTGCAAGTAATTCAGTTGAATTTCTAGAATTAACGATATAGGGCAATTTGCCATAGAATGGATTCTTAAATGTTTTACGAGGATAGTAATATACTCGCTTACAAATTTTCTCTAAAACTTTTGATTCCGATTTGCCATATTGATAGCAATGCAAAGTCAATTCAACTCCTTGACGATTTAATGCCAATAATTTGTAGTAAATATCAATTACTCCGCCATAGTTAGCGGGATAAGGAATATCAAAAGCAACAACATGTAATGATTTAGCCAATTTCTGCA
>CBDUMX010000264.1:0-2851 GCA_965368435.1 uncultured bacterium | reverse complement strand
TATTCCATATGAATTCCCAATTTTTCATTCAAGAATTTTTGTGCATTAGGCACAAGACCAAAGACTCCTATTGAACCTGTTATAGTTGTAGGGTCAGCCACAATGGTATGTGCAGGTGCTGATATATAATAGCCACCACTTGCAGCAAAGTCACTCATAGAAACTATTAAAGGTTTTACCTCTGCCAATAATCTGGCTTCTCTCCAAATAATATCAGACGCCAAAGCACTTCCACCTCTAGAGTCTATTCTGAAAACAACTGCCTTAATTTTATCATCTTCTCTGAGTTTTTTCAGAGTAGCAGCCATATCCTCAGCGGCTATTTGACTACCATCACCTTTACCTCCAACTATATCGCCGCAGGCAAATACAACTCCAATTCTATCTTTAGCAGAATTGTATTTTCCACTCACTTTTTTGTACTTATTGACAGAAACCAATTCCACTTTATCGTCGGTACTCAAACCCATTCTGCGCTTCATAGTATTGTAGAATTCGTCTTTATAGTAGGCAACATCAATGTATTTATTATTTACAAATTCATCTACGGTTCTAAGTGAAAGCCCATTTCCATCTTGCTTAAGTTGCTCAACGCTAATGCCACGAGAAGCAGAAATCTGTGCTAAAGTTATATCGTATACGGAGTTAACATAGGCTGCAATTTGAGCTCTATTTTCAGCACTTAAATTTTCGCGTATGAACGGCTCAACTGCCCCTTTAAACTTGCCATGTCTTATCACTTGCATTTCAACTCCTAGTTTCTTCAAAGTGTTGGCAAAGAATGTAACCTCGGCAACCATGCCGTTGAATAGCATTTGTCCTTCAGGGTTTATAAAGACAGAATCAGCAACACTAGCCATGTAGTATGTTTTGTACTGATAATAGTCTGCATAGGCGTATACAAATTTGCCGCTGGCCTTGAACTCTTCTAATTTATTTCTTAGCTCTGTAAGCTTGCCATATCCCGCCTGTATATCTGATAAATCAAGAACAATGCCTTTGATATTATCATCTTCTTTAGCATTTTCAATTGCGCGAAGAATATCTATCAAACCAACAGGCATTGGAGTATTTGGATCTAGAGCAGTTAAAGCTAAAAATGGATTATTATCTTGTACTCTATCTTGAAGAGGATAGTTTAATTTTAAGTTAAGTACGGATTCTGATTTTATGGATACTTCAGGTTTGGCATTTGAGGCAATGCTCATTATCATCACTATCAATAAACCGAAAATTATCAAAGCTGCTAAGATGTAACCTAGAGCTGATGCCAATACCATTTTTAAAAATCTCATTTCTTACTTTTTATTTATCAAAATATCAGATGGAAAGGAAAACCAACCTCCAATGAATGCACGAAGTAATAGCCTTTAAGGCTTGCCATGTTGGATTATCGGTGAAGTAGAATAATATATCGGTGAATTACAGATTGTGAAAGCTGTGAAAAGTTTCAGCTATATATAAGTGCTCAAAGCTCCCATTCAATTAAATTTGCGAACTCATGTTGAATACACTCACAGCGATAGGACCAATTGATGGTCGATATGGAAGCAAAACTTCAGAACTATCTCCATATTTTTCTGAGTATGGTTTATTTAAGTACAGAGTTTGGATAGAAGTTGAATACTTTATAGCCCTTAGCCGAGCTAAATTAGAAAATTTCAGGGAACTCAATAGAAATGAATTAGATGAAGTAAGAGTTTTATATACTCAATTTAGTGAAGCAGATGCTGAGCGCATCAAAGAGATTGAAAAAACTACTAATCACGATGTAAAGGCTGTTGAGTATTTCATTAAAGAAAAACTCAAGGGAAGCAGCATGAATGAGTTTAGTGAATTCATTCACTTCGGACTAACTTCTCAAGATATTAATAATACAGCAATTCCATTATCGCTAAAACACGGCATAGAAGAGGTGATCATACCGGCTATAGCCGAGATTGTTTTGCAATTAAATGCCTTTGCTGCAGAGTGGAAAGCAGTGCCTTTATTGTCGAGAACTCACGGACAAGCGGCAACGCCTACTACCATGGGCAAAGAGTTTAAAGTTTTTGCTGAGCGTATCAGTATACAGTTAGAAAATTTGCGAAACACACCTTTAAGTGCAAAATTTGGCGGAGCAACCGGAGCCTATAATGCGCATGCTATTGCCTATCCATCCGTTAATTGGCCTGAATTTGCATCGAGCTTTGTAAGTCAATTAGGACTAAAGCAGAGCTATCCAACTACCCAAATAGATCATTACGATCAGCTGGCAGCTGTGTTTGATGCATTGCGACGTATTAATGTTATATTAATGGACTTTGCTAAAGACGTTTGGCAGTACATCAGCATGGATTTCTTCAAACAAAAAATTGCCAAGAACGAGGTTGGTTCATCGGCCATGCCGCATAAAGTAAATCCCATTGATTTTGAAAATGCAGAGGGTAATTTAGGAATTGCCAATGCCATATTGGATCATTTGAGCAATAAACTTCCTATTTCAAGATTACAGCGCGATTTAACGGATTCTACGGTTTTGAGAAATATTGGAGTTCCCTTGGCACATCAGTTAATTGCATTTAAGAGTTTAAATAAGGGGATGTCGAAATTAATCCTCAACGAAAGTGCGCTTAATGCAGATTTAGAACGCAATTGGGCAGTAGTTGCAGAGGCCATACAGACAATACTGCGTAGAGAAAAAGTTGAAGGCGCTTATGAGTTACTAAAAGAATTAACGCGCACCAATGAAGGCATCACAGAACAATCGATAGCAAATTTTGTATCCAAACTAAATGTAGCGGAAAATGTTAAAGAGGAATTGAGATCAATTACTCCTTTTAATTATTTGGGCTATGCCTCAAAATAAAAC
>CBDUMX010000263.1:0-2861 GCA_965368435.1 uncultured bacterium | reverse complement strand
CCTAGCGCTTTGTCTAGATTGATTTTGGCAACACTTAACTCATAAAGTGCGTTTAAATAATTGGTTTTAGCCGTGGTCAAATCACTTTCGGCCTGTACTAATTCAAAGGAGCTGCCAACTCCCTCTTTAAATTTAATGCTGGTGGTTTTGTAAATTTCTTCAGCTAGCTCAGATGAATTTTGCTGTAATTCCATATTGTTGTACGCATTAACGTAAGCAATTTGCGCTTGCTTAACTTCTAAATTTATTCCATTCTCCAACTGAATAATGCTGTTTTCAGTTTTCATAATATCAACGCGCACTTGGTCAGCCTTTGACTTTTTATACAAACCATCAAATATGGGTACATTGAGGTTTAATCCGTAGGAAGCCATTGGAAACCACTCATTTCCCAAATCGCCAAATGCCCCTTTTTGAGCAAATGTGTTAGCGCCGTAATTTGCATTCAGATAGATACTGGGAATATATCCAACCTGATATCTTTTTAAATTCAATTGATTTAAGGTTTGCTGTTGCTCCAACATTCGAAATTCAATTCTATTTGCCCCAGTTTCAGCCAAACCATAACTAGCGTTAAAATTAGTTTCATTAAACTCGGGCATGCTTGTAGTTAAGCTTAGTTGTTGATTAACGTCAAGACCAATGCTGTTCAACAAGATCATTTTGGCTAGTTCAGCCTGCTTCTTCAAATTATTAATTGAGATTTCTAAGTTTGACACGGAGAGCACCAACCTGTCGTAATCTAACTTCTCTGCAAATCCAGCCTCATACAATGCTTTAGTTTCTTCTTTTAACTTAGTTAAATTAGCCATGCTCTGGTTGAGCTGATTCAAATTCACCTCAGAAATTAAAGCCATATAATACGCTTTTATTACTCCCTGCTTGATGTCAGATTCCGACTTACTAGCTATCAGTTTGTTAATATTTACAAACTCTGATGCGGCTTTTAATCCTAAAAAGAATGTGCCATCAAAAACCAATTGATTCAAGCCCACTGTTGCTTGCATTGAATATGGCACACCAAATTGAGCGGGGAAGGAACCGTAATTTGCAGGAGCACTGTTTACCAGACCTTCACTTAACAATACTCCGTATACTGAAGGAGATATGAAATCTGGGAAGACTGAGGTGGCAATCTCTAAGTTATGTGTAAAGTTTACGTTTCCACTTATTTGCGGAAGACCGGTGGACAATACCTCTTTAACCTGATGATTTGCATATTGAACATCCAATTGAGCATTTTGCAACTCTTTGTTGTTTTCAACTGCTTGCTCAATTGCTTCTTCAAGAGACAAACTAAGCGTTTCTTGGGCTGATGCATTCCAAGTCAAACTTAAAAAAAGGAGAATGAAGATGTTTTTCATAATTTTAGGTGTTGTTGAATATATTCTTTCCCTTGCTTGGTACAGATGCCGTGCAAATGATAATCTATCATATGATTGTGAAGTACATTTAAGGGGATGTCTTTATGTGATTTGAAACTCGATTGGACTAAAGATTGAACTAAGGCGATATAGACCATAGCAACAACTTTAGAATTTAACTCTGGACGATAATATCCTTGCTCTTTGCCCGCTTCAATATTGTTGACAACAAAATTGAAAATGAAGTCATTAGTAAATGCATCAAACTGTTTCCAGCAGTTTGGATAATATTTCTTTAAATCAAAAAGAACAGCAGGATTCATATTCTTCAAATTATTGTTTACCAATAAGCTGATATTTATAAACTGCTGTATAGCATTATCGGTTGCTGAGCATGCATGAGTACATGCATGTTTGTCTTTCTCGATGTCGTATTGAAAAACTTCGGTAACGAGATCCTTCTTGTCCTTAAAGTGAAGGTATATGGTCTTTTTACTCATTCCTAGCTCTTTAGCTAAGTCGTCCATACTTACACTTTTAATCCCTACAGATTTAAAAAGATGTCTAGATTTTGCGAGTATAAGCTCCTTGGTTTCCAATTCGGTCGGCAAATATATATTTAGGAAACTTTAAGAATGAAAAAAGTTTCCTGTGTTTTTCCCATAAAGTCGATGAACAAGATGTTTAGACAGATTAAAGGAGTAAAAGGCAACTCTAATGCGCTAATATTTTGTTTGACAACACATTTTGAAATAATATTGTTGGATGACTATGGAGCGCTTGATTGTTGGTTTGGCAGGGGGAAGTGCTTCTGGGAAAACTACTTTTATTAAAGCCCTGTCATCTCATTTTAAGGCTAATGAACTAGCAGTACTATCACAAGACAATTACTATAAACCTTTGTCTATGCAAAAACTTGATGATCAAGGACAAATCAATTTTGACCTACCGTCTGCTATTGACTTCAATAGGTTGAAATCAGACTTATCTAAACTTGCCCGCGGCAATAGCGTTGAAATTGTAGAATACACTTTTAATAATCCCTCAATTTTCCCTAAAACCATACTAATTCAATCCGCACAAATTATCCTAGTAGAAGGATTATTTGTTTATGCAGATGCGAAATTGAAAAAGAAATTTGACTGGAGATTGTATATTCATACAGAACCACAGATAGCCATTGATAGGAGGGTTGCGAGAGACATTGACGAGCGCGGTATGCTCAAGAATCAAGTATTGTATCAGTGGCAACAGCACGTTCTGCCGGCATATGATGAACATCTTGAACCGCATAGGCAAGATTCGCATTACGTCATTGATAATAACACGGATTTTGATAACAGCTTAAAGCATGTGATTAAACATTTTAGAAATCACCTAAAGCTCAATCCTCTTTAATTCTATCTAAATGCTTCACAACCATAGATTTTACGTGATTTTTTTAGAATTTACATTTTTGATATTTCATTTTTAATTATTCATTAATGGGCTACTTTT
>CBDUMX010000262.1:0-2874 GCA_965368435.1 uncultured bacterium | reverse complement strand
TGCCTTATTGAGTTTTTGGTCTAAAAGGGACGGAGGGACGATAGGACGGCAGGACGATTGTTAGAACTAGCGACATTGTATCTAGGAACTTCATTGTGTTATTGCCTTATTGCGTCATTGCTTTATTGCGTCATTGCCTTATAACCCCTTCTTCCTTATACGTTCCGTCCCATCGTCCAAGCGTCCTTTCGTCCAACCGTCCTGCTACATCTCGCCCTTTCCCCATATTTTTTCTATATTTGACTTCAACCTAAACCCCATGAAAACTCTAAAACTCATTAAATCTAACATTAACCTACTGACTTTCAGTATTGTTTTATTCTCAATTGCTTTTGCTCTTGCAAATTGCGTGGAAGTTGCAGAACCAGATCCTAAGCAAGATGACACTGAAGATCCGAGCAGGGTTGGATTTGCTACCGATAAAATCGTACATGCGCATATAAAAGGAAGTGATCCTTGTCCGCAAGAAATTGTAAATAACATTGAGGTATATTGCTATAATACTGAGGAATTCGGGGGAACGTGTGATGCTGATTCGGTTGCTATCATTGATAAAACTCCTAATAATGCTTCTGGACTAACAGCGTTTTTTAGCAATAATTTAAAGTCCACATTGCTTAATGGTGATGGAACGCCTGTTAAAGTGGAATTGAAATTCACCTGCCAAATTGCAGTTTCCTTCGATCATACTTACACTCTTGTATTCTATAAAGATGGAGCAGAAGTTGATAGGGAAGATGTTGTAGTGAATGTCACTGTTTCATAGTAAAGTATTTCCACATATAAGCATAGGGACTACACTAATCCTTTAAATTCCATCCTTAATCAATTTGCCTCTTGCAAAAGGCTGCTTTAAATCTTCAATAGCTTATTTTCGCAGCCATATTTATGGGAACAGTTGTAATGATAGGGCAGTTGATATTGGCATTAGCCATTTTGGTATCACTGCATGAATGGGGACATTATATAGCCGCAAGATCTTTTGGCATTAGAGTTGAAAAATTCTTTATTTTTTTCGATGCCTGGGGTGTTAAACTTTTTAGCAAGAAAATCAATGATACGGAATGGGGAATTGGATGGCTTCCGCTTGGAGGTTATGTTAAGATTTCTGGTATGATTGATGAAAGTCTCGACAAAGAACAGCTTAAAACTGAACCTAAAGATGATGAATTTAGAGGCAAGCCAGCATGGCAACGCCTTATAGTAATGCTAGGAGGTGTCACAATCAACTTCATTCTTGGAATTCTTATATTCTCCATGATGCTGTTTTACTATGGTGAATCATATCTCCCAAATCAAGCAGTTGTGGATGGCAATGGTATTATGGTTAGCGATATTGGAGCTAAAACTGGACTCCAAAATGGTGATAAAATAATTGCCGTAAATGGTCAAAAAGTTGAGCGTTTCCGCAACCTAAAGGACCCAGCTTATCTCTTAGAAGACAACCTTAGTTATGATGTTCGAAGAGATGGAAGTACACTTACAATTCAAATACCGGATAGCATAAAAAAGGAACTTTTAGAAAGCAAAGGTGAAGCTCTATTTGAATATAGATTTAGTCCATATGTAGGACAAGTGGTTAAGAAAAGCAATGCTGCTAAAGGTGGCTTAGAAGTGGGTGATTTAATCACCAAAATCAATGATCAATCCATACAATTCTTTGATCAACTCAAACCTATTTTACAAGAGCATAAAGAGCAGGCTGTTGCTGTATATGTGACTAGAGACGACAAAGAAGAGATACTTCAAATCGAAGTAGATTCTAATGGCACTATGGGCTTTAGACCTACGGATGCATTTGATTATATAGATCAAATGGCTTCCGTTAAATACGGATTCTTTGAATCTATCCCTGAAGGCACAAAACGCGGCATTAATACTCTAGGAATACAGATTAAGGCTTTTGGACAAATGTTCAACGGTAAAATCAATCCAACAAAATCAGTCATGGGTCCAATTCAAATGACCAAACTTTTTGGTAGCGTTTGGGACTGGCAGCGCTTTTGGCAAATAACAGGACTGCTATCACTAATCTTAGCCTTCATGAATTTATTGCCAATACCAGCGCTTGATGGGGGACATGTACTCTTCTTATTAGTTGAAATGGTGATTGGTAGACCACTTCCTGATAAATTCATGTATGTGATGCAAGTAGTTGGAATGATCATACTGTTTACCTTGATGGCGTTCATCTTCGGTGTAGATATCCTAAGCTTCTTTAAATAATGGAAAACTACTTTGAGTTTTATGGACTTGAAGTTCGATTTCAGATCGATGAAGACCAGCTGAGACAACAATTCTTGTCGATCAGCAAGGAATATCATCCCGACTTCTTTATCAATGTAGAAGAGGAGTATGAAAATGCCTTAGAGATGACTAGTCTCAACAATAAGGCTTTTAAAACTTTGACCGATGCAGCTCTGAGGACAAAACATATTCTCGATCTAAACAATATGCTCACTGAAAAAGAGCAAATGCCCGCTGAATTTCTGATGGAAATGATGGATATCAATGAAGCTATTATGGATCTAAAACTCGATCCAGATGAAAGCAAGATGAATGAAGTTCTCCTTGAGGTGAAAGCTTTCGAAGATCAATTAAGTCAGAATATGCAATCTCTTGCAGCTAAATTTGACAATGGAGATGATACGGTTCTAATTCGAATTAAAGAGAACTACCTCAAGCAAAAGTATCTGAGAAGAATAAAGGAAAATTTGGCCGCTGATTAGAGCTGAAACTAATCCATAAGAAATAAAAAACCCTGCTACTGAAATAGCAGGGTTTTTTTGTACCCAGAGCCGGGCTCGAACCGGCACGTCTTGCGACATTGGTGTTTGAGACCAACGCGTCTACCAATTCCGCCATCTGGGCATT
>CBDUMX010000261.1:0-2895 GCA_965368435.1 uncultured bacterium | reverse complement strand
ACATCCTACGCATTTTACTATCTTTGCACTTGAATATGGCAACTCAAGTGGCGCAGAAATCAATTACAAAAGAAGAGTTCGTTGCTCAGGTAATTCAGGATTATCTCACAGCATATAAAAGCAGACAAACATCCTTAATAGGCAGAAAAGAAGTTTTAACTGGGAAAGCTAAATTTGGAATATTTGGCGATGGTAAAGAGGTTGCACAAGTTGCAATGGCCCGATTTGTTCAAAATGGAGATTTCAGAGCAGGATATTACAGAGACCAAACTTTCATGTTTGCTCTTGGCTTAAGCGATGTACAAAAGTTCTTCGCACAGCTTTACGCACATCCTAGCATTGAGGCAGAACCTGCCAGTGCGGGTAGATCAATGAATGGTCATTTTGCTACGCGATTATTGGATGAAAATGGTGACTGGCTACCTCAAACCGACCGAGTAAATGTTTCATCTGATATTTCACCTACTGCTGGACAAATGCCCAGATTGCTTGGATTGGCCTTTGCCTCCAAAGTGTACAAAGAGAATTCGGATCTTCACAGCAAAACGAATTTTAGTAATCAAGGGAATGAGATTGCATGGGGCACTATTGGAAATGCTAGTACCTCCGAAGGTCATTTTTGGGAATCTATAAATGCCGCTGGAGTTCTTCAAGTACCTCTTTTAATGTCGATTTGGGATGATGAATATGGGATATCTGTGCACGCAAAACACCAAACAACTAAACAGAACCTGAGTGCTTTATTGAGTGGTTTTAAAACAGACAAATTGGGAAAGGGTATTGAGTTATTTACTGTAAATGGCTGGGATTACCCCGAACTTATAAATACTTATAAAAAGGCTTCTGAAATATGCCGCACAAAGCACACTCCAGTTGTGGTACATGTCAAGGAAATGACTCAACCTCAAGGTCATTCTACATCTGGCTCCCATGAACGCTACAAATCTGCTGAACGTTTGGCTTGGGAAACTGAGTTCGACGGGATAAAGAAAATGAGAGAGTGGATTATAAGTTCCAATCTAAGCAGCGATGAAGAGCTTTTAATTCAAGAGAAAAAAGCACTCGACGAGGTTAAAGCTTCTAAGCGAGATGCTTGGACTGCATTTACTTCTGAAATTAAAACCGAACTAAGCGAAGCATTGAATCTGATAGAAAATTGCGCTAACTCGCTAAGCAACAACAATATAGCAGAAATTGCTGCGGGCTTAAAATCAAGTATAGACCCAAGCAGAAGAGATATTCTAAAGGCTATGCATGCAGCTTTGCGATTGAGTATTGGTGTTGATGACAACTCTCGCACGACACTTCAGGACCATTACAATACCTACTTAGAAAGCTATCAGCAAGTTTACAGTTCTCACTTATACAGTGAATCTGCAAATAGCGCATTAAACGTGACTGAAATAAAAGCTGAATATGATGATGATGCAGAGGAACTGAATGGCTTTGAAATACTTCAGCGATCATTTGAAGCTTTTTTCAAAGAACGACCAGAATTGATCGCTTTTGGAGAAGACTTGGGTAAAATTGGAGATGTAAATCAAGGCTTTGCAGGGCTTCAAGAAAAATTTGGTGAATCTAGAGTGATGGATGTTGGAATTAGAGAAAACACTATAGTAGGTCAAGCAATTGGATCTGCTTTGCGCGGTCTGCGTCCAATTGCCGAAATACAATATCTAGATTATTTGCTTTACGGTATTCAGATGATGAGTGATGATATCGCTACTACACAGTATAGAACCAAAGGTGGACAAAAACTACCTCTGATTATCAGAACACGTGGGCATAGATTAGAAGGTATTTGGCATAGCGGGTCTCCAATGGGCATGATAATTAATGCTGTAAGGGGAATGAATGTGCTGGTGCCACGAGATATGACTAGAGCTGCTGGTTTTTATAATACTATGTTAAAATCAGATGAGCCAGCTCTTATTATAGAATGCTTAAATGGATATAGATTGAAGGAAAAATGTCCTTCAAACATTGGAGAATATACCATCGCTGTTGGAGTTCCAGAAATATTAAATGAGGGAACGGATATAACAGTTATAACCTATGGGTCTTGTGTTAGAATTGCTCAAGAGGCTATAAGCATGTTAGAAGATCAAGGTATTTCTGTAGAGTTAATTGATGTGCAGTCACTATTGCCTTTTGATATTCATCATCACTGTGTGGAATCACTTAAAAAGACAAATAAAGTCATTTTCATGGATGAAGATGTTAAAGGTGGCGCTACTGCTTATATAATGCAGAAGGTATTAGAAGAACAAGGCGGATATCAATATTTAGACTCAGCTCCAAGAACGCTTAGTTCGGAAGATCATCGTCCGGCATACGGTACTGATGGTGATTATTTTTCAAAGTCTAACCCAGAGCAATTGTTTGACTTGGCCTATGCAATGATGCATGAGTACGACCCAGAAAATTACTCAAATTTCTAAAAAAAAAGGGAGCCGAAGCTCCCTTAAATATTAAGACTCACGAATTACTTCTTGAGTGAGTCTCTGATTTCTTTCAATAAATCAATTTCACTTGGACCTGCAGGTGCTGGTGCTTCCGCTGGTTTCTGAGTCTTGTTGTAAGCTTTTACTATCATAAATATTGCGAATGCAACAATTACAAAAGTGATAATGTGATTGATAAATGTTCCGTAATAAACAGCAACTTCTGCAACTGCTTCTGACACAACAGCATCACCCTCCATAACTTCATCAACACCTGCTTGGATAACGTACTTCATCTGACTGAAGTCAACTCCACCAATGAGTTTTCCAATAACAGGCATCAAAACATCATTCACAAGTGAATTAATAATTTTGCCAAAATAAGTGGCCATAATAACAGCAACTGCTAAATCAAGCACATTGCCTTTCATAATAAACGCTTTAAATTCTT
>CBDUMX010000260.1:0-2950 GCA_965368435.1 uncultured bacterium | reverse complement strand
TTTCAATTTGTAAAAGAACGTGTTGTTATATCTATATTCAATCCTGATGCCAAAACAGATGTTCGTGCCAAAACCAAATAAACACCCAATGTAACATATTGAATATCTGCACATTACAATATCCCAATCCAGCTACCAAGGAAAATTTAAGCATTTCCTGAAAATGGTATTTTGTCTATTTTTTAGAATCTATTCCTATTTTTAGAAATTTCCCATTTATATAATAGGCATTTTTAGGGCAATAACTATTTTTACAGCCTGTTATGAATAGAGGATTTTTGTATGGAGATGGATTTTTTGAATCCATTAGAACTGTTAATGGAAATATTCCATTAATTAATTATCACATAGACAGAATTAAGGATGCTATAAATATTCTACAACTCGACTTTTCAGAAGAATTGAACGAGAACTTTATTGAATCAACTATAAAGCCCACTGAACATCCTAACCACCTCTGTAGATTGAATTTTTATAGAGACGGTCAAGGAAAATATGCTCCAATTAACAATACTGCCGTTACTAGCGTAACCTGTGAACCTACAGATAAAGACTTTTGGCTACCCAGTAACTTGGACTTAGAAAAAGAACTTCGCTCTGCTCCTCAAGATTTAGGTCCGCTAGGAATATATGACTCACCCAAACCTATACATCCAATATTCACTATCAAAACCTTATCTTCCGCTTACTACGTACTTGCAGCTAAACGGAAGGTTGAAGACCGACTCAAATACCTCTTTTTGCAATCCGCCGATGGTACCATATTAGAAGAAGTGAGTTCTAATCTAATATTACTTAAAGGAGATCAGATGTTTATTCCTCCTTATGATGCAGGGGGAGTTATTGGCGCTACATTGCGCTATATCAAGAGACAATACGGCTTTCAGTTAGAGGAAAAAATTCTTAAACTTGACGATATTGATCAATTCGAAGCTATATTTTCCTGCAAAGCATCAACAGGTGTGCGCAGAATAGCATAAAAAAAGCCTTCCGAATTCGAAAGGCTTTGTCTAAACATATTATATCTTAGTATCTATAATGTTCTGGTTTATAGGGACCAGCTTTATCCACTCCAATATAAGCAGCCTGATCATCGGTTAACTCTTCAAGTTCAACACCAATTTTAGCTAAATGAAGAAGAGCAACTTTTTCATCTAAATGCTTAGGAAGTACATATACCTGATTTTCATAGTTGCCTGCATTATTCCAAAGCTCCATTTGTGCTAATGTTTGATTTGTAAATGAATTACTCATTACGAAACTTGGATGGCCAGTTGCACATCCTAGATTTACCAATCGTCCTTCAGCTAACAAAATAATTTCATTGCCGTTCACATTGTAAACATCCACTTGAGGTTTGACAGTGTATTTACTGCTACCATGATTATTCTCTAACCAAGCTACATCAATTTCATTATCAAAGTGGCCGATGTTACACACTATCGTTTTATCCGCCATCTTAGTGAAGTGCTTACTAGTAATAATGTCTTTATTACCTGTTGCTGTAACCACAATTTGAGCTCTTGGTATAGCATTTTCCATGCTTTTCACCTCATAGCCATCCATTGCTGCTTGCAATGCACATATAGGATCTATTTCAGTTACTATAACTCTTGCTCCAGCACCTCTAAGTGATGCCGCAGTTCCTTTTCCAACATCTCCATATCCCGCAACTACCGCAACTTTTCCAGCAATCATAATATCAGTTGCTCTGCGAATTGCATCTACAGCACTCTCTTTACAACCATACTTATTGTCGAATTTCGACTTAGTAACAGAATCATTAATATTTATAGCTGGCAATGGCAAAGTACCATTCTTTGTTCTATCGTACAATCTCAACACTCCTGTAGTAGTTTCTTCAGAGATTCCTCTAATACCTTTAACCAAGTCTGGATATTGATCCAATACCATATTTGTTAAATCACCACCATCATCGAGTATCATATTCAATGCTTGACCACCTTCAAAAGCGTGAAGTGTTTGTTCTATGCACCAATTAAATTCTTCCTCATTCATTCCTTTCCATGCAAAAACAGGTACTCCTGTAGCCGCAATTGCTGCAGCCGCATGATCTTGAGTAGAAAAAATATTGCATGAACTCCAAGTTACCTCAGCACCTAAAGCTGTTAATGTTTCAATCAAAACAGCGGTCTGTATTGTCATATGTAAGCATCCAGCTATGCGCGCACCTGCGAGAGGTTGGCTAGCTCCATATTCTTCCCTTAACGACATCAAGCCCGGCATCTCTGCTTCAGCAAGTTTGATTTCTTTTCTTCCCCAGTCTGCTAGAGAAATGTCTTTTACTTTGTAATTCATTGTTTGTGTTTCCATTCTTGAATTTTCAGTGTGCAAAATTAGTACTATGTAAACATTAATCACCTTAGAATTGTTGCATATTTGCAATAAATAAAATAAAAATATGTATCCAGAAGAATTAGTTAGTCCAATGCGAGCCGAATTAACAAGACATGGCTTCAATGAATTAAAGGACGGCGAGGCAGTTAATACTGCTCTAGGAAATAAGGAAGGTACCGCTTTATTAGTGGTAAATAGTGTATGTGGTTGTGCAGCTGGAAGTGCTCGTCCCGGAGTGCTAAGCTCTTTAGAAATGGACAAAAAACCAGATCAGTTGCTAACTGTATTTGCAGGTCAAGATAAAGAAGCCACGGCGAAAGCTAGAGAATTTTTATTGCCTTATCCTCCTTCATCTCCAAGTATCGGCTTGTTTAAAAATGGTGAATTGGTACATTTCATAGAGCGCCATCATATAGAAGGTCGTTCTGCTGAAATGATTAGCAATCACCTCAAAGAAGTATATAATGAATTCTGCTAAAAGAATTTAAATAAAAAAATTCCCAATAGAATGATTGGGACTTTTTTTTGTCTTAATGTTTTTATCAAGGTGCTCCTCCTCTGTGCTTTGCACATCTGAAGCCTAAAGTTGATA
>CBDUMX010000259.1:0-2954 GCA_965368435.1 uncultured bacterium | reverse complement strand
AATTGAGCAACTATGAATAAATAAAAATAATTAGTTCAATAAGCCGTCGATAGTGTTATAACTTACAGAGTGATATCCAGGTCTCGCTTTAGCATAAACTTCCTTTGCCCAGGCTTTGTGTTCCTCAGTCATGGCCAAGCGCTCATACAATGGGGTTAAGAATTTTCTGCGCCCTACTCGTATCAAGAAATTTTCCATGGAAGGAAAGGCAACTCTATAATCTTCTTCTATGCATCTCTGGAACCAATCACACGCAATCTCAGCATTACCTGTAGATGTAAAGGCAAATGCCGCATCTAGCTCTATTATTTGTTCCTTAGATACACTATCTAATCCTCTTAAGAAATACAACCAATGATGAGTGGTATATCCGCTCGTATCTATATCTGCTGCCTTAACTGCTCCACTTAAATAATTGCTAATTGCTGAATCAACTCTATCTAATTCCGCTGAAGGAGTTGCAGGAACATTATCAGGTATCCCTGGACCGTAAATCCACTCTTTAGCTCTCACCTGATCTTGTAACTCTTTAGTAGTTAATAATCTCTCGTTTAAATAGCTGATGAATCTCTCCGTATTCATTTGCTTGAACGCATTCTCAGTGAAGTATGCCTTCAAAAATTTATCAAATTCTGCTCGTCCAACCACCGACTCTATAGTCTGTAAAAAGAAACGCCCTTTCTCATAAGCAACATCTGTTAAACCGTCATCGGGGTTTCTACCCTCTAATTCTAAGTACAAATGAGTGTCTTTCACTTTTCCGTCGGCCGTGAGCCTAGCTATCGTCTTCTTCAGCTCTCCCATTCCCAATTTAGTTTGCATTTCTTCATACGCTTTACCGTATATCTTCTCCATAATTCTCTGTTCAAAGTATACTGTAAATCCTTCATTTAGCCAGAAGTCATTCCAGGTTTCATTAGTCACCAAGTTTCCACTCCAGCTGTGGGCTAACTCATGTGCAATTAAGGCTACCAAAGATCTATCGCCCGAGATAATTGTTGGAGTAGCAAAAGTCAATCTAGGGTTTTCCATTCCACCAAAAGGGAAACTAGGAGGAAGTACAACTACGTCGTATCGCCCCCATGCATACTCTCCATAAAGCTCTTCAGCGCTATCTATCATGCTCTGCATGCTATTAAACTCCCAAACCGCAGCATCCAACATTGCTGGCTCAGCATAAACACCTGAATTTCTCCCAGTAGATTGAAAGGCTAAATCGCCTACTGTCAAAGCCATTAAATAAGAACTTACTGGCTGATCCATTTTAAATCGGTATACTCCATCGCTGGTTTTTGCAGTTCCATTTTCGGCACTCATTAGCGCCATTAAATCAGCTGATGTTCTAATAGTAGCTTCATACGTGAACTTCACTCCGGGACCGTCTTGGCACGGAATCCAAGTTCGAGCTAGAATTGCCTGAGATTGACTGAAAAGGAAAGGATGAACTCTACCTAAAGTTTGTTCTGCACTTAACCACTGTAATGCCTCTGCTTCAGGACTGGTTTGATAGAATATTTTTACCTTTTTAGTATCGCCATTTATTGCTACACTAAGTGCGCTCCCAAAATGCTCAACATTCTCAGCAAGTTCAAATTTGGTTTCCTCTCCATTGTCAAGAATTATCCTGTCAATAGAAAGCCCTCTAGTATCTAGAACCAATCTATCGGAATTTGCATAATTCTCAACATGTAGCTCCGCCCATCCTTGAAGAATTTTTTTGTCAAAATTTACTTCTAGGTCGAGGACCAAATGATTCATTCTTACCTCATTAAAATTCGCAAAGGAATGTGGATCTGCACTTAATTTGTTCATATCTGATAAATTCTGTTGTTGCTTGTTTTTACAGGCATTCAGCGATAGTACTGCCAATGCTATGTATATAATCTTGGAATATTTCATTTTAACTTTGAGCAAATCAAACTGATTAAGCCTAGAAAGCAAAAATTTTTATTTGACGATTTGCATTAATCGAAAAATAGCTTGTTTCATATCAAAATAATTCTATCTTCGAAGACTTTTAATTTTTGGCAAGATATTTGAAATAATCATGATGATGAAAAAACTTATTCTAACTATTACAATCCTGGGTTTATTTGGACTAGGTTCTTACGCCCAATATGAGGATTACAGCGATGAGTGGGATTATGGGTCTGACGACACATATGACTACGACGATAATGGTGGAGGCTCTGTCGCTGACTCTACAGCAACCGACGACGGATGGGAAGACGACGGATGGGACAATAATTCTTCTTTCGATTTAGGAGGAGGATATAGCGGAGGTGATTACGTTCGCAGCGCTCGACCTAAGTTTGAACACAAGACTTACGAAAGATTCACAGGTATGCCTTACGACTCGGCTACAGAATTGGTCACTTATATGGAGATCATTGAAATTACTGTACCAGACGATTACCTTGGAGAACCATATGATTATGCTGATTCATTGCACGCAAGAGCTGTAAAGTGGCTAGGCGTTCAATTTGGTGAAAAACAAGCAAAGAAAATGATGGAAGAAAACGGACCAGATTCTAAAAACAGAGAAGGTCTTACTATAATGGCTATTGCTAAACTTCCATTAGTAGTTGAGCTTAATAAATTCGCTAAGAAAGCAGCTGGAATTATCCAATTTGATATGGAGTTGAGATTTAAAGATGGTAGATACCGTTATAAATTTAATAATTTCGTTCATGTTGAAGAAGATCAAACTGAAGGCAAAGAGCCTGTAACTACATACATTGAGTATTATATGGATGCAAAAAAGAACGTTCAAGACAATGATCGTATTCTAATAGCAACCAATAATCAAATGAATATTCTAATCGAAGATCTGAAAAGAACTTGTGCTGCGAAGCCGTTCATCGACGACGACGATTGGTAG
Source organism: uncultured bacterium (assembly GCA_965368435.1). Classification (GTDB taxonomy): domain Bacteria; phylum Bacteroidota; class Bacteroidia; order NS11-12g; family UBA9320; genus JAHEKB01. Next base: position 73 of record CBDUMX010000259.1, on the reverse strand, counting down.
CCAACAAAAACATTATAAATCCTTCTCGATTTTCGGGAAGGATTTTTTTTGCCTAATTTTATCTAATATGAGA
>CBDUMX010000258.1:0-2958 GCA_965368435.1 uncultured bacterium | reverse complement strand
GTAAGGTATAGATACAATCACAATGATATGGCAGATTTAGAGCGATGCCTTCAGGAGTCTCAAGCTCAAAAAGACAGAATAATCGTAACAGATGGTTCTTTCTCTATGGACGGTACCATAGCGCAATTAGATAAGATAGTAGAACTAGCAGAAAAATATAATGCAGCTATCATGATTGATGAATGTCACTCAAGCGGATTTTTAGGTAAGACCGGAAGAGGAACTCATGAATATAGAGGGGTAATGGGTAAGATAGATATCATCACAGGCACCTTGGGTAAAGCTTTAGGTGGAGCCAGTGGTGGTTTTACTTCAGGCAAGAAGGAGATAGTAGATATGTTGCGACAAAGATCTCGTCCCTATTTATTTTCAAATACCGTTGCACCGAGCATAGTAGGAGCGAGCATAGCCGTTTTGGATATGCTGAGCGAGACAACAGAGCTGCGCGACAAGCTTGAGTATAATACCAAATATTTTAGAGAGAAAATGACGGCGGCAGGTTTTGATATTAAAGCTGGTGAGCATCCAATAGTTCCTATCATGTTGTACGATGCAAAATTGGCTCAAAACATGGCGAGTGAATTATTGAAGGAGGGCATTTATGTAATAGGTTTCTATTTCCCTGTAGTGCCAAAAGGGCAGGCAAGAATCAGAGTTCAAATGTCGGCAGCGCATAGCCAAGCACATTTGGATAAGGCAATTGCTGCATTTACTAAGGTAGGTAGAGAAATGGGGGTGATTTAAAACTCCACCACATCCTTTCCTCTTTCTATATCGAAAAGCATGCTTTTGCTTTGGCCTTTATAATAAAAGCTGACCAAATTTTTTTGAGATGGAAAGTCGCTTATCATAAAACTGTTGTGCATCTCTATTCTTTTTAATTTTCGCTTCTGACAATGAGGCACTAAATGCAATACGGTTTCTGCAAAATTTACCTCCTTGAAATCTAATGAGAGATCTACTTTTTTGCCGTTCATACTGCATTGAATATGCTCCTTTATGTATTTAGTAAGCAAGCTGTTAGCCTTTGCATCCTCATCTGGCTCGCCTAGTTTTAAGACTACATCATAGGCCTTATTTACTGAATATTCTAAATGCTCCGTATCTACCTTCAAGTCGATTTGAAAAGTCTTTTCATCGTCTAAATAGGTAAAATTTAATATTGTTGTATGAAAATCGTGCAGCGGCATGAGTAACAAACTCGCCGCAATGAGCCAATTTAAAAGCATAGTCAAATTTAAGCTTTGTTGGTTTTTAAAGAATGAGAATCTATGAATACAATAGAAAATAGTTTAAAAAGAGGCTTTCAATTCACATTAATCTTTTTGATTTCCCTAGCGTCATTTGCTCAAAATACTGATCAAAATAAATTTCGGCAGCTAGGCCAAGAGCTTCCAACTCCCAATGTCTATAGAACAGCTTCTGGAGCCCCAGGTCATTTGTACTGGCAGCAGAAAGTTGATTATAAAATGGACATTGTCCTCGACGATGAAAATCAAAAAATTAGCGGAGTAGAAACTATTACTTATCACAATAATTCTCCCGATCAGCTTGACTATCTATGGGTGCAACTAGATCAGAACAGAAGACATCCAGATTCTGAGACATATAAAATTTCTGAGAGTAAGATCTCTGATGGGTTCTCTCTATATGAATATTTTAACCTTTTTAACACCTTCCCTGGAGGCTTTAATATAGAATATGTTAAAGACAATTCTGATAAAGACTTTGATGTAACCGTTAATCATACCATGATGAGAATTGACCTGAAACAAGCATTGAAAAGTGGAGAGTCGATTAATATTAGAATTAAGTGGTGGTATAATATCAACGACAGAATGAAAATAGGGGGAAGGTCAGGCTATGAGTATTTTAAAGAAGACGATAATTACCTCTATACCATAGCGCAATTCTTTCCTAGAATGGCTGTCTATAGCGATGTTGAAGGCTGGCAAAACAAACAGTTTTTAGGTAGAGGAGAGTTTGCAGTTCCTTTTGGCGACTATGATGTGAAAATCACAGTTCCCTCAGACATGATACTCGGTGGGACAGGAGAAATTCAAAACTTAAAAGAATTGCTTACCACAGAACAATACGAACGCTATAATCAGGCATTTGATTCTGATACTCCTATAGTAATTGTTACTCAAGAAGAAGCAGAAGCCAATGAAAAACTTCGCTCTGTAGAAACCAAAACTTGGCACCTCAAAGCAGAAAATGTGAGAGATTTTGGCTGGGCTGCATCTAGAAAATTCATTTGGGATGCTCAAGGAGTGAAATTTGGCAATAGAACTGTATTGGCTATGTCGCTATACCCCAAAGAAGGGAATCCGCTCTGGGAAAAGTACTCCACTAAAGCAGTTGCTCTAACCCTAGAGACCTATTCTAAACACACCTTCGATTATCCATATCCAGTGGCTTATTCTGTTCACGCAGCGAGCATTGGAATGGAATATCCTATGATATGCTTCAACTTTGGCAGACCAAATAGCAAAGGGGAATACTCAGATCAAACTAAATACAGAATGATAGAAGTGATTATTCATGAGGTGGGACACAATTTCTTCCCTATGATTATCAATTCTGATGAGCGACAGTGGACATGGATGGATGAGGGTTTAAATACCTTTTTACAATACCTCACTGAAGTTGAATGGGAAGATGAAACGGGTAAAGCTTTTCCATCAAGAAGAGGGCCTGCCGACCTTATTGTACCTTATATGGCGGGGGATAAGCGCTATATATCACCAATCATGACCAATTCAGAATCTATTTGGCAGTTCGGGAGCAATTCTTACGGCAAGCCGGCAACCGCATTGAATATACTTCGAGAAACAGTTATGGGTAGGGAGTTATTTGATTATGCATTTAAGACCTACGCCCAGCGCTGGATGTTTAAACATCCTAGTCCAGCCGACTTTTTCAGAACCATGGAAGATGCCTCTGCTGTTGATTTAG
>CBDUMX010000257.1:0-2961 GCA_965368435.1 uncultured bacterium | reverse complement strand
AGTTTTGCTAGGCCGCATTCCTATCTGCGAATCAGTCTAACCGAGCGCTGCAATCTCAGGTGTTTCTATTGCATGCCTGAAGATGGTGTTAGCCTACTGCCTAAGGATAATTATATGACTGCCGATGAAATTTTTAGTATAGCCAAAGTCTTTGTATCCATGGGTGTCACCAAAATTAGATTAACAGGCGGAGAGCCGCTGGTTCGCAAGGATGCAGATACTATCATCAGAAAACTGGCATCGCTACCGGTAGAACTTTGCCTAACTACCAATGCTATTTTGGTTGATAGATTCATTCCTCTATTTAAAGAAGTTGGCCTAAAGAAGGTAAATGTGAGCTTAGACAGCCTTGATAAGGACAAAAACGAAAAAATAGTTAAGCGAGATTACTTCGATAGGATAATGAATAACATCAGACTATTGCAGGAGAATCAAATACATCCTAAAATGAATGTGGTCTTGATGAACGGTATCAATGATGATGAGATCATAGATTTTGTGAAATGGACAGAGCATACACCACTCGACATCAGATTTATTGAATTTATGCCTTTCAATGGCAATCAGTGGGAATTGGAGAAATGTGTGCCCGATGATTTAGTTTTAGAAAAATTGCGATTGCATTTTGGCATGGATGAGCTCATTAGTTTGGGTTGTGAAGATCATTATACAGCCAGAGACTATAAGATAAGGGGATTTGCGGGGAAATTTGGCTTGATAAGCACTGTCACTAAACCTTTTTGCTCTTCCTGCAACAGGCTGAGACTCACTGCAGATGGCAAACTTAAGAACTGCCTATTCTCAACTTCTGAAACCGATTTATTAACAGCTTTTAGAAGGGGAGAGGATATTAAAGCCTTGATATCAGACAATGTAATGTCGAAAAAGAAAATGCGCGGAGGCATGGAAGATATGAACGACTCAATTTCCGAAATTGCAGAATCAAACCGAAGTATGATCAGAATCGGAGGCTAGATTTTTAGCTCATAATTGCTACATTCGAATATTATGAAGCACCTATTAAGCCTTTTACTCATTTTTCTTTACAGTTTCAGTTATTCTCAAGATTGCGGTTTTCTAACCAATCTCGATGTAGGAGATAGCTGGTCCTATTCTTCGTATAATGCCAAGGACAAGCATCAGGGAGATGCTGATTATGAAGTCCTTGCTAAATCAAATAATAATGATTCAACCATCTATAAAATCCAAACCAAAACCACTGACGGCAAGGATGAAATGCAAGTAGAATTTGATATGGCCTGCTACAAAGGTTCAATCTATATGAGTTTGCAGCGCATGATTGGGCCAATGATCGACAAGATGGAAGGTATGGAAATACAAGTTGAAGCAGAATCATTGGAACTGCCTGTAAATCTGAAAGTTGGAGACAGTTTGAATAATGCTCATATCAATATTAAGGCTACGGTAGGCACGATGAATATGAATATGAGCATGACAATCAAGGAGCGCTACGTAGCGAGAAAAGAAACCATTACTACTCCAGCAGGAGAGTTTGAGTGTTATGTAATTGAGCAAAAGCTCGAATTCACTTCTCTCATGGGTACGTTTACCACCACCTCAAAAGAGTGGTATTCACTGAGTTCAGGCATGATTCGTTCAGAATCATACGATAAGAAAGGAAAGTTAGATACCTATACTGTTTTAAAGGCTATAAGTATTTAAGCAGATAGCTTATTTATCTATTACTATCTTCTCAATTTTGTTGTTTACTGCTTTTATTTGAGTGAGATATGCATAAATAGATTTGAGATCTTCATCTGTCATGCGAGAGAATGGCCCCCAAGGCATTGGAGAATCTTGATGTACGCGTCCATTTCTCATTCGAGATACAAACTGCTCTTCTGACCAACCGTAAATAATTCCAGTTTCTGCATCAGGAGTTAAGTTCGGACTGATATAGGTTCTGTTTGGGTTGAATTCTGAGGGAAATACCATGCCGCCAGCAAAAGGCTCTCCGATGTAGATACCCTTTTTCTCATCCAGCTCTGTATGGCAGCCATAGCAATTTGCTACGCTATTAGCCAGATACTCGCCATAAACTACTGGATTAGATTTATCAGTAGTCTTAGGAATATTCGGGTTTGGCTGGCTCGGCTCAAGCATAAATCGCTTGATAACGCGTCCAAGGAAGCTGTATTTGGTTCTTTCAACTTCGTTAACGGTCGGCTCTAAAGTTCGTAGATAAGATATAATAGCATTGAGGTCGTACTCACTCATATTGCTGAATGGCATTAATGGGAGCATAGCTTTACCGTCGTGAGTAATATTATACCTCATGGTTCGTGCTATTTCTTCATTGGATCTATTGCCAATACCAGTAGCTGGGTCGCTAGTGATATTTGGACATATTAAATCGCCTAGTGGCATTTTAATAGTAAAACCGCCCTTTAAAGGTACTTTTTCCCCTCTTTCCACTGCCTCGAATTGATCCAAAGAAATGTGACAGGTAGCACAATGTGCTGGTCCATAAACAAGATACTCTCCGTGTGCAAGAACTGCCGAGTCCGTGCTGATTTGTACGCTGGGATATTCAACATCAAATGTGCGATCGTAAGTTAAATGAACAAAGGCTACTAATGCTATGACAGCAACTAAAATAAAGCCCAATACCAGCAATAAAATTTTACCAATTGATTTCATGTTTTAGCTTTTAGAAGGATAAATATAAGAAAAGTCATTTAAATGTCATGAGAAATTTTTCGGCTTTAATTAATTTAAATGCCAATCAGGCACTGCTCGATTTCGGCATTTATACTGCTAAATTTTTATTAATTCATTCATTACCAAGAATAAGGCCTTTGAAAAAATTCATACATTCGCGAACAGATGACTGATTTATCAATTGCACAATCCGTAGAATTAGATCACATTAAGAATGTGGCGACTAAGTTGAATATAGCAGAAGATGATTTAGAGCTATACGGCAAATACAAAGCAAAA
>CBDUMX010000256.1:0-3000 GCA_965368435.1 uncultured bacterium | reverse complement strand
AAGAGATCTAAAATATAGAAATACACACTTTCAGGTAAAGGTTCTAGAGAATTGGGCAGTTTGCCGTTCCAGCATTCATACGGATCAGTAGTTTCAAATACCAATTCTCCCCATCGGTTGTATACTTTCCATTCAATTCCTTCGCAGAAATTTTCAAGTCCATCAAACCTAAAACAATCATTAATTTGATCGTCATTAGGGGTAAATACATTGTATAGTGTGAAATTTTGATCACCTACACGGTTAATACTAATAGTAGTTTTGGTGGAATCGGCACAGAAACTCTCCTCATTTATGACCAATCTAATGGTATAATCACCATTATTTTGGTAGGAATGAGTTGGATTTTTCTCTGTACTCGTATTTCCGTCCCCAAAATCCCAATAATAATTCAAAGCACCGATAGAATTATTGTCAATTTTGAGTAAATCTGTACAGGCATTGTATTCGACATCAAAAGCTGCGGTGCCCTGATCGATTACTAAAATGGTTCTTTTATATACATCTGAAATATTGCAAGTATTTGAGTCTATGACAGTTAGCGTTACTTCGTAAAGTCCTGCTTCAGTATAGGTATGCTCGGGATCTACCAAATCTGAGGTAGTATTATCACCAAAGTCCCATAACCACTCTTGACCCAGAACACTTCTATTGGTGAACTGCACATTTAAGGGCAGACAGCCAATGGTTGGACTAGCTATAAAATCAGCCACTACGGCTGTTTTAATTTGAAGGTCTATTTTGAAGGAAGCATTGCTGCATCTCACACTTGAATTATATGTAAATGCAGCGTTTGGTGAGACAGGGAAGTCGTTAATTTCAGAATTTAGTTTGGAAGTTGAACCGAAGCCCGGACAACTAGAACATACGGACTGATAAATCACACCGCGTTTATCAAAACGGCTAGTGCCACCATCAACGTGGTCTGCAGTAGAATCACCACCGAAATAGGTTCCATAGAGTATACCACTGGCATTCTTATCTAAAACAAGAATGTAAAAGTCTTTATTATCAGTTTCTTGTTGCTCTCCATCTGAAGTTATTTCCATGCCATTAGTTGAGCCGGGATGTGGAACACCATTGTAGATATTTGAACCCCAACCTGAGAAATATATATGCTCACAGACATCGACCAAAAAAGCACTCGGAGCGAGATTTATTTTATTGTCGGTATTCCCAAAAGTGGTTTCCCATTCTAAGTTCACCAAAGAAGTATCAATTTTGAAGATGAATTGACCTTTATTGTCGGAGCCGTAAGTTCCTGCGGTCTTGCTGATGCTTCCTTCGGTTTGACCAGTGGCGTAGATGAAACCTTTATTATCTATATCTATAAAATAAATTTGATCATATGCAGATGTGCCGTAATAGGTGAGGGCTTTAATGCTTTTATTGAATTTATTAAACACTGCGATATAGCCGTCTACTGAGCCGGCATTTCTGTTTTGGTAAACAGTATCTGCAGTTTCAAAATTGTCGCTTGTTGTGCCTCCGCCTATGCAGATGTTATTGTTAATGTCTAATTTGATGCTATAAGCTGCATCCAGGCCATCGCCACCAAAATAGGTAGCCCAGAGAAGTTGAGTAAAGTCTTCGTTAAGCTCAAATAAGAAGCCATCCTGTACGCCGCCAATAATGCTTTTAGTTTGGTTGACCAAAGGCATATTATTGGAATTGGTACTGCTTGAAACAAACACATGATTATCATCGTCTGGTATCACATCGCCCCTAAAATTATCTGCATAATTGTGAAGTAGGGGTGAGCTTGCCAATACTAATCCATCATTGCTTGAGCCACCTATATAAGTTGAAGCAAGGAGTTGGCTGCCGTCAGCTGAGAGTTTGCTCACTATAATGTCGGTTCCCCCTCCATGAGTTGAATCATATGCATCTTTGGTATAGGGAAAATTATTGGAGTAGGAGGTGCCGTAAACTATAAGATTGTCATTTCTGTCTACAACTAAGCTATGGGGATATTCATCTCTAGTTCCTCCCAGATAAGTTGCCCATAAGAGTTGGGTTCCAGCAGAGTCGTATTTAGATATGCTAATATCACATGGAAGATTCACTGGACTAAGGCCTTGTCCACCATTCCAAGTAGTATCATATGCACCCGTAGTAACGGGATATGGCCCCTGCTGATCAACTATACCTCCTGCGTAGAGATTGCCGCGTGAATCATAAGTTGCGGTATAACCAAAGTTATCGCCTACAGAACCGGAATAGGTAGAGAATATAAGTTTAGGGTCGATGATTAATTCAGCCCCTTCTATGAGTTCAGATTCAATAGTGTAGCTTAGGATATTGCCATTTATATGGTACGAGCAAGCAACAGGATATTGCTGACCATTAAACAACTGATAAGCATAAGGTTCGTCTTCTATCAAAACACCAACGCTGGTATAAATGATCAGTTTGTTGTTATAGATAGCCAGTGAATCGGCGCCTTCAATCTTGCTCTGAATATTTGCAATGGTTTGCAATGAAGCATGTTTTAAAACCCATTGAAATTTGACCCCATCATGGGCATCTACCTCTAAATCAACATTGGGGTACACATTCTTATAAATTACTTTTTCTGCTGGTTTAACCTTGGATGCCCAGGACTCCGGATTTTGTCCGACAAAGAAGTTATAATGATATGGCTTGTGATTTTCTTCAATGAATTTCGGTGAGTATTTCATGTTTAGAAAACTCACTTTGACAGCATGCTTTCTTAGTTGTAATTCTCCCGTTCCTTGGGCTGGGTTTTCGTGCCTGTATTCTTGTATGGCATTGAGGTCTTCTTTGTTTGATAGGTCATAGGTGAAGCCATCGCTGTTGAGATACAGGGAACCATAAGGAATTGGAATTTTATATCTAGCTGCTGGATGATATTGTCCTAGATTAGGGATGATTTCAGCGCTGCGATTCTCATGCACATCAGTTGTCTGAGCACTTAGCTCAAGGCATAAAAATGATATGAATGCAATTACACAACTCCTAATCTTGAGCATACACAAA